>JAUPKO010000458.1 GCA_030837395.1 Actinomycetota bacterium
ACGGCCGGTGCGAGTGATCTGCTGGGTGATGCGTCTCCGTGTTGTGACATGACCCGGTTGTGCCCGACCTGCCAGATCTTCGGGGCGGCCGCCGACGTGCGGGCGGAGGCCCGGCGTGAGGTGTCGATCCGGGCCGGGAGCGAGGAGTCGGTCCAGCGCAGTTATGCCGCCCACGTGCGGTTCGGTCCGGCGACGTCGACGGGGCCGCTCACTCGGGTGGTCTACCGGCTTCCTCCGCAGGGTTCCCCGAGTCCGTCGAGCGGTGCGTTCTACCTCGAACCGCACTGGTCGGTGAACCGCCTGATCGACGCTGGGGGTCGGCTCGACGTCGAGCGCGCCGTGGTGGCGGCCGAAGCGTCGCGGGGTGAGCGGCTGGCTTCTTCTGGTCGGGCCGCTCACGGGCCGGTTTCGCCGTCGGATCGGCCGCCGTTGTCGTACTGGGGATCCGCGGAGGATCTCGGTGAGGGTGGGGCCCGGCGGATCGCGGGACGCTGTTTCTACTGGCACGGGTTCGTGCCGAAGTCGGCGGAGCACCCTTATCCGCGTCATCTGTGTCGGCCCGCTGCGGGCGGATCGACGATGACGCAGGACCGGATGGTGGTCGAACCCCCGGCCGTGCTGGAGAGCGAGGTGTGGTTCGAGGGGCTCGCCCCGGAGCAACTCGGTGGGTTGCTGGCCGCCGTCCAGCCCGGGCTGGTTCTGGGGGACGTCGACTCCGGGCAGCGTGATCCGGAGACTGGTGATCCGGTCCTGGAGGGGCGCCGGTTCTCCACCCACCTGGGGGGAGGTAAGGGTTTGGGCCTGGGCAGCGTGCACCCGGAGGTGGTGCCTGGTTCGCTGCGCCTGGACAGTGCCGGGTCCCGGTATGCGGGCGCCGAGCCTCCTGCCGGGACCCCGCGGTCGCTGTCGGCTCGGTTCAAGGCCGCTGTCCTCGCCGACGATCCGAGGCCTGCGTTGACCTGGCAGGCGCTGGCCTCGGTCCTGACCGAGGACCGGGTCCCTGCCACGCTCTTGTGGTACCCGCCGGGGTGCACGTGGGACCGGCGGTTCGACGACGACGGCCAGCCCACCGCCGCGTTCGACAAGGCCTTCTTGTACTTCCAGCGGCACCGGGGCGGGGGTCTGGGGGGCGGGGACGACCTGGGGCTGCAGCCTCTACCGGCGGCCGTCGAGCCCGTGCAGTCCCTGCTCATCGACGCGACCACGGCCACATCCACGGAGCGGACGGCGCATCACGAGGAGCGACCTACCCGATGACTACGGCTTCGCTCGTGCACGAGACCTGCTACCTGTTCGTGGCCGTGACCCGGATCCAGTCCTATCTCGGACGGTCCCGTCACCTCAAGGGGCGCCAGGGAGCGTCCGCGATGGTCATCGTCGCGACCAGCGTCCCCTCGGCCGAGGCGCTGGCCGAGCAGTTGACCGCCTCTGCCGTGGCGCGCCGTCACGGGGTGCGGGTGGGCTTGTGCGCGGACGTGTCCCCGGTGTCCGGGGCGATGACGTTCGAGGTCACCGGCGAGGACGCCACCCGGGCGGTTGGTGAGGTGCCGCTCGCCGGAGAGGTGTCGCTCACCGGTCTGGCGGATCTGGCCTTGCTTGTGCTGGGGCGCAGCCTTCCGGGTGCTCATCTGACGGCGTCCTGGGCGACGGCCCCTGACCCGCATGAAGCCCGTCGGCGGCTGGCGGCTGTGGACCTCGACGGGCCGGCCTCCGGCCTCGGCCACCGGTTCAGGATGCCGGCGACCTGCGACGTGCCGTTCGCCCGGCTGTGCACCGAATGCCGTCAGGACGTCGCCGTGGTCCGGAGAGAACGCCGGTTCGTCCCGACGGGGCACCGTCGCGACGATTGGCTGTGCGAGGACTGCCTGCGCCGGGAGGACCGCGGCCCGGACGAGGTCCGGCTGGGGCCCCGGGTCCGGGAGGAGGTCTCCGGTCAGGTCGGGCGGTCCCTGGCCGCGCCGACGATGTTCACCGACCTGTTCGCCGCCGTGGCCCCCGGTCCGGACGGCGCCGCTCGCCGGTCCGGGGCCTTGTCGCCGCAGGTCGCCACGATCGCCGCCGACGTCAACGGGCTGGGCGCCTTGATGACCCGGCTGCACGCCGACGGGCGTCACGAGCATGCCCGACGGATCTCCGAAGCCCTGACCGAGACCTCCGAACGCGCTCTGATCGCCGGTTGCGTCGCGGCGGTCGAGGCCCTGCCGGACACCGGGATGCTGCCCGCGGTGCCGCACGTGCTCGGGGGCGACGACCTGCTGGTCACCGTCGCGGCGGACGCCGCGTGGCCCTTGATCAGGCGGGTGCAGGAGGTCTTCGCCGACCCCGGTGGCCCTTTGGCGCGGGCGGCGGCTGAGGCCGGGCACGGGGCGTTGCGGTTGTCCTTGGGGGTGGTCTTCTCCCATGCTGAGCTGCCGGTGTCCCACCAGATCGAGACGGCCGAGACCCTCTTGGAGCAGGCGAAGCGCGACCATCGGGGGGCTGCTTCGAGCGTGCTGTGGGTGGACGCCACCACCGAAGGCCTCGACCCGGTCCGTGGACGCATCGCCTGGACCGTCGACCGCCTCGCGGTGACCGCTGAGGCCGTCGGGATGTTGCGGGCCCTGCCGCCCACGTCCCGGCGGACCCTGGTGGAGGAGCTTGCCGATCCTGACCCGCTCCTGGCCTGCGCCCTGCTGCGCCATCGCCTCACCCGCCACGACCACGGCCTGGCCGGGGCGGTCCGGGCGGTGGCAGCCACCCTTGACCCGGCCTGCCGCGACGTTCTGGAACTGCCGCTGCGCACCGACCTGGTTCACCGGCAGGCCGCCGATCGGCTCCGGCAGTCGTTGCGGGACGCCCTCAGCCTGGCCCGGTGGTGGAGGTGAAGGCCGACATGGACGGTCTCGACCTCGACCTCGTCCTGCACACGCCCGTCCATGTGGGAACCGGCGTCTCCCGGCTGGGGGTCCACGAGACCCTCGACCGCCGGGTGCCCGTCCCGGCGTCCTCGGTCAAGGGCGTGATGCGCGCGGCAGCCGTCGACCTGCTGACCGCAGGCCGCGACCCGTACCGGGCCGCTGCCGAGACCGCTCCCGAACCGGACGACGAACACGGCCGGGCCGGGGACGTCGCCGACGAGCATCCGCCGCTGGTGCGTGCCGTGTTCGGCGATCGTGGCGCCGCGTCGCCCTGGCACTGGAGCGACCCAGCCCCGGTCTCGGCCCGCCCCGGCGACGAGGTCGAGCACCGCACCCGGATCCGCATCGACCCGCACACGGGAACCGTCCTCGACGGCGCCCTGGTCGTCACCGAGGTCTTCCCGCCCGGCACGCTGCGGCTGTCGGTGACCCGGCGACATCCCGTCGAGGCCGCTGACCTGGCGGCGCATCATGCCCTGCTACTGCTGTCCGCCCTGCTCGTCGACGGCGTCGGCGGCGGCCGTTCGGCCGGTCTGGGCTGGGCCGGGCTGACGCCCATCTCCCGGACCACCACCCCGGACCTGGCCCGGCTCGTGCAGGAGGTGCGCACGTGGATCCCACGATGACCGAACAGCGCCTGGTGGTGCACACGGTCCAGCGGGTGGCGGCCGGGGCCGGAGGTCCGCGCGCCCAGCACGTCGCCGCCCACGGCTTCATTCCCGGGAGCGTGCTGCGTGGGGCCCTGGCCGCGGCATGGATCGCGGCCCGGCAAGGCCGGGGAGACGGGTTCACCGACCTGTTCGAAGGCTCCCTGCGCTACTCGCCCGCGTTGCCGGACGGCTCACTCGTCGAACCGGCCTCCCGCCGCTGGGAGAAGTACCCGGCCCAGGAGGGGACCCCGACCGGGTGGTTCGACGTCGCGACCGGCCGCTGCCGGCACGGCGACGGCTGCGACGGGTGCGCGGCGTCCGCCGCGCACTGGCATCCGGAACACAATGGGCTTCGGACCGGGGACGACGGGCAGATGCAGGTCGTCACCTCCACCGCCATCGATCCGGTCAGCGGCGCAGGCCGTCACGGGCACCTGTTCAGCCACGCCGTCCTCGAACGCGACCTCGTGCTGCGCGGGAGCGTCCGCGGGCCCGCACACGCCGTCGCAGCGCTCCGGGACTTCCTCGCCGAGGGCGGGCAGGTCGTCCTGGGCGGCCGTGGATCGGTCCTGGGCCAGTCCGTCGTCCGCCTGGACGGGCTGGCCCGGCCCTGCCCGGAGCATCGGATCGTGCCGGGCACCGTCCGGATCCTCTTTCCCGGTCCCACGCTCCTGGTCGATGACACCGGCGCCCCGAGCACCGACCTGGTCGGCGCCGTGGCCACGGCCCTGGGCATCGGCCGGGCCCGGGTCGCCGCTTGGTCCCGGCCCTCGGTGCAGCCCTGGGGCGGCTGGCACACCGCCTCCGGCACCCGCAAACCCACAGACCTGGCGCTCGAAGGCGGCGCGGTCGCGGTCATCGCCGACGTCACCGACCAGGAGACCGACGCCTGCGAACGGCTGGCCGCCACGGGCCTGGGCCTGCGCCGGGCCGAAGGCTTCGGATGGATCGAGATCCTCGGTCCCCACGACGACGTCCTGGCCATCGGCCCCCACCCGGACCCCATCACCGAGGAGCAGGCCGAGACCTTCCACACCTCGGCGTTCGCTTCCCTGCTCGACGCCGTCCACGCGGCGGGCCTGGACGACAGACAACGCGATTGGCTCATCGACCGGCTCCGCGGCGCCCGGGACCTGGATCTCGACGCAGCCCTCGCCGAAGAGACGCCCTCACGCCTGTCGGCCCGTGCCCGCCAGGCGGTCGCCGAGGCATTGCATGCCGCCTGCGAGTCCGGTCGGCTGGGCAACGCCCTCGCCACGGTGCTGGACGGATCGCGCCGGGCGAGCGGCCCCCGCCACGGCGCCGACCGCCACGTCACCACCGGGGGAGCAGACCACGAGCCAGAGACCGTCCCGACCCGGCGGCGAATGCGGGAGGTCTACCCCTTCGCCGGTGAACCGTCCCCGGCACCCCCGGCACCCCCGGCAGCCCGGTCCGGTGCGGTCAAACCCACGCCGACGCCTGTCCCGGTGGACCTGCGCGCCGCCCAGTCCCGGCCCGGCGGTGTCCGCACCTACGTGAGGGTGGAACTCGAACTGCTCTCGGCGTTCCACGTCGGGCGTTCCGCGGGCGGCCACGAGGACGTCGGCACCGCAGGCCTGCGTCCGGTCCTGACCACCCGCGCCGCTGACGGCGC
>JAUPKO010000459.1 GCA_030837395.1 Actinomycetota bacterium
AGACGGACTGGATCATCCGCCGTTCTTCGACGTCCACAACACCACGCTGGCCGGCCAGGTCGACCACCTCGCGCAGTTCGATCTCGGAGGCGAACGGGCCGTTGCGGAAACCCCGTCCAGGGGTGAGCGCATTGCCGAGCAGGATGAGCAGTCGGCTGATCGGCGTCAGCAAGACCGAAATCGCCTGCAGCGGAAGCGCCGACGCCAGCGCGATCGTGTAGGCGTTCTGCCGGCCGAGGGTCCGGGGGCCCACCCCGACGAACACGAAGCTGATGATCGTCATGATGGCTGCCGCCAGCACCAGCGCCCACGTGATGGGCAGCCGACCGTACAGGTGGCCGACCAGCAGGACGGTCGCGGTGGTCTCACAAGCGATGCGCAGCAGGACAACGAGATTGACGTACCGCGGGCGCTCGGCGATGAGCCGGGCCAGCCGCACCGCGCCGGGCCGCTCGTCGCGCACCAGTTCGGTCACCCGTGCGGTCGACACGGTGCCGATGGCGGCGTCGATGGCCGCGAACAGCCCGCCGAGCAGAATCAGTGCTATCGCGCCGGCCAGCGACGCCAGGTTGGTCACGGCTGATCGAAGAACCGGGACTTGTCGAGCAGCCGCCGGTCCTTCTCGGCCTGACGATCGGAGTGGTAGGCCCTGACCTGGTCGGCGACCCACTCTTCGAGCAGTTGACGCTGCAGGTCGAACATCTCCTTCTCCTCCTCGGGCTCGGCGTGGTCGTATCCCAACAGGTGCAACACGCCATGCACAGTCAGCAGGGCCAACTCGTGGCCGAGACTGTGGCCGGCGGCGGCGGCCTGCTCGGCGGCGAACTGCGGGCAGAGCACGATGTCGCCCAGCATCGACGGGCCGGGCTCGGGTGCGTCGGGCCGGCCGCCCGGCTCAAGCTCGTCCATCGGGAAGCTCATCACGTCGGTCGGGCCGGGCAGGTCCATCCAGCGCATGTGCAGGTCTGCCATCGCGGCGAGGTCGAGCAGCACCATCGAGAGCTCGGCGCCGGGGTTGACGTTCATCTTGCGGATGACGAACCGGGCGACGCTGATCAGCTCCTCCTCGGAAACGTCGAGGCCGGACTCGTTGGAGACTTCGATGCTCATATTTCGATGCTCATAGGTAGACCACCGTCCTATCGCCGCGGCGACCGGCGTTGGGCCCGGCTCGGACCGGACTGCTGTTCGGAGCGCGCGTAGGCATCCACGATCTCCGAGACCAGCCGGTGCCGTACCACGTCGGCGCTGGTCAGTTCGGCGAAGTGGATATCGTCGATCCCGTCGAGGATGGTCATCACGGCGCGCAGCCCGGACTGCGACCCGCCCGGCAGGTCGACCTGTGTGATGTCGCCGGTGACAACGATTTGCGAACCGAAACCCAGCCGGGTGAGGAACATCTTCATCTGCTCGGCCGTGGTGTTCTGCGCCTCGTCGAGGATGATGAAGGAGTCGTTGATCGTTCTACCCCGCATGTACGCCAGCGGAGCGACCTCGATGACTCCCGCTGCCATCAGCTTCGGGATGGCCTCGGAATCCATCATGTCGTGCAGGGCGTCGTACAACGGCCGCAGGTACGGGTCGATCTTCTCGCTCAGCGTGCCGGGCAGGAAGCCGAGTCGCTCACCGGCCTCCACTGCGGGGCGGGTGAGGATGATCCGGTTGACCTGCTTGGTCTGCAGCGCCTGGACGGCCTTGGCCATCGCCAGGTAGGTCTTGCCGGTGCCGGCCGGCCCGATGCCGAACACGATGGTGTTGGCGTCGATCGCGTCGACGTAGCGCTTCTGATTCAGCGTCTTGGGCCGGATGGTCTTTCCGCGCCGAGACAGGATGTCGAGGGTCAGAACCTCCGCAGGGGAGGCGTTGTCGGCACCGGACACCATCGCGATGCTGCGCCGCACGGCATCCGGCGATAGCGTCTGGCCGCCAGTGAGGATGGCGACCAGTTCAGAGATCACCGTTTCGGCCAAGGCCACGTCGCCGGCCACACCGGACAGGGTGACGGAATTGCCGCGGACGTGAATCTCGGCGGCCAGACCGGACTCCAGCGCCCGCAGATTCTGGTCGGCCGAACCGAGCAGGCCCACGACGAGTTCGGGCGGGACGGTCATGGTGCTGCGTACCGGCACGGCAGCGGTCGGTTCGCGGGGCGTCACGTGCCTGCTTCCTCCGGGTTTCCCGGTCTGTACGGATGGGAGGATTCTACCGCCAGCGTGCGGTGAGCACGCCGATCGCACCGAGGGCCACCGCGGCGGCGGTCGAGGTCCGCAACACCGTGGGGCCCAGGCGCACCGCCACGGCGCCGGCAGCCGTGAGCCCGCCGATCTCGGCGTCGCTGATACCGCCTTCCGGCCCGACCAGAATGATGACCGAATCCCGCTGAGCGGCAAATCTTTCCACCATCGGCTCGGTCGCCGACTCGTGCAGTGCCAGCACCAAGGCCCCGTCGGCGCACCATTCGGCGACCTGTGCAAGCAGATCCGGCGTCGAGATCGGCCCGGTGATCGCCGGGATGTGGGGCCGGCGGGACTGCCGGGCAGCAGACCGCGCGACGGCCCGCCAGCGGCGCAAACCCTTCTCCGCCCGGTCACCGTCCCAGCGCGCGACGCAGCGTTCGGCCTGCCAGGCCAGGACGGCGTCGGCACCGGCCTCGGTGGCCAGTTCCACCGCCATTTCCGAACGTTCGGATTTGGGGATCGCCTGCACCACCGTCACCGCCGGACGCTGCCGGTCCACTGTCCTGCGACGGACGACTCGCGCGGTCAGCGACCGTTTGCCGACGCTGTCCACGACGCAGTCAGCCAGGGTTCCGGCCCCGTCGGAGAGCGCCAGCGCCTCGCCGGGACGTATCCGGCGCACCGTGGCGGCATGGAAACCCTCGTCGCCGTCCACGGCGACCGTCTCGCCCGCGGCCGGCACGGACTCGACGTAGAACAGCGTCGCGACCACCGGGGGTGGTTCAGCGCCCGCTGAAGGTCTCGCGCAACCGACTGAACAGGCCGCCGGCGCCCGACGACGGGGCGGTGGCCCCGGTGTCCTTGACGGCAGCCTGTTCGCCGCTGCGACTCTTGATCTCGCCGAGCAGTTCCCGGGTGCGCGCGTCGAGTTTGGTGGGCACCACCACCTCGATGTGTGCGTGCAGGTCGCCACGGGTCTCCGAACGCAGCCGCGGCATCCCAAGTCCGCGCAGCGTGGTCACCGAACCTGGCTGGGTGCCGGCGGCGATGGTGATCTCGGTCTCACCGTCGATGATGCCCGGCACGGTGACCGCGGTGCCCAGCGCCGCATCGGTCATCGGGACCGAAATGGTGCAGTGCAGGTCGTCGCCATCGCGGACGAACACGTCGTGCTGCTTCTCGTGCACC
>JAUPKO010000460.1 GCA_030837395.1 Actinomycetota bacterium
CGCCGGTCAATCACGGACATACTCACCTGGACCGGGACCAACTCATCCCGGTTGACATCCAGATGCCGGATCGCCTTCGGCACCAGATACACGTTCGTCTCATGAGCGATCCCCCCACTGTCAGGCCCGTGACTGCGCGCCCACGACGGCGGAGGAAGCGGCTCCGGGTCACCGGCCGTCCCGCTTGGGGGATGTACGTCAGCAAGGCTCATAGTGGGCTCCCGAAGATCGATATGAGGGGCGCCTGCCGATGCCAGCGCCCCTTCTGGACATCACCTGCGACGTGCTGACCGGTCGGCGGATGCGTGCGTCATCACCACCGAGGGAGCCCTGAAGGCCCCGAGCGTGTGTCCCTCAGATCTCCACGAGATCCGATCGGACACCCCTCGGACGGGTCAACGGACACTCCGACGTTGCCTTGCAACACCGCATACCCCAGCCAATCGGTACGTACCCATGCTCTCGTTTGGATGCGATTCGCGTCAAGTGACGCTGATTCCTATCAGTCGATGGGGCAACAGAGTGAACTGTTAAGCAGCAATGCAGGCGACGGGGAACCGAAGCCCCACGCTGGCGGCATGGACCTCTCGCCCCTGATCGCAGCGAACGCGAGAGCGCTACGTGCCCGCAAGCAGCTCCGTCAACGACACGTCGCGGAACGAGGCGGCATCCACCGATCCGTCGTCTCCGTGATCGAGTCCGGCCGCCGTCGCATCACCTGGGAAGACACGATCGCCCTCTGCCGAGGCCTGGACTGCGGCGTGATGGACCTCCTCGCTGGCGCAGACCCGGCCGACCTCCGAGACCTCCACCTGAGGTGATCGACTCAAGGGCATGACGCCGGAGGGTCTCTGTGCCACTCTGGGATGGTGAGCGAGCTGGAGGAAGTCCGCGCCGAGGTCTCAGCCCTTCGTGACGAGGTCGCCCACCTCCGGGCAGAGACGGCCGACACGCGAGTCCTCGCGGCCATGGCAGACCGTGACGCCGCAGGCGTTAGAGCCGCTCTCAACGGCATCGGCAGGGCACAGACAGCCCTCCGCGAAACCCAGGTAGAGCAGGGTGCGGCCCTCTCGGCCCATGGCCGCATGCTCCGCGAGATCGCCCAACTCGTCGGCAGCATCGCAGAAGGACAGCAACGGCACGACGAGATGCTGACCGAGATCCTCCACCGCCTCCCCGATACCCCTGGAACCTCAGAAGGCGGCTGAAGCAGTCTCGGCTACTCGTGTCGATCTTCAGGTGGAACGTCTGCACTCAAGAGTTCGTCGGTGGACCTACGAATGACGTTGTACCCAAAGCGGCGTAGACCCGAGCACATCCAATCGGCGGCAGCAACATTCATGGTATGAACAATAATCACACCAATATCAAACCGTTGGCCATCAAAGGCAGCTTCTTGCAGCAACTCCACCACGGGAGCCGTGGTTCCACCAGGCCCGAGGTCATGATCCAACCACAATTGATCAATTCGCTGGTTCCGCATGCAGTCAAGCCGAGTGACAGCCTCCTGCCATGTTCGAACCACAAGAGCATCCCGCGAGTCACGAAACGACCTAAGGTCGTCCACAAGCACGACAAGATCTGTCCCCGCAGATACCTCAAGCACGCAGTCATCCCCCGATGACTCTTGCCCCACAGCGGGCCCCCGTGGCTGCAGCGTCAACACACGGTCAGTGTGCCGCGCCGACATGCCAACAAGCCAGACTCACCCCGAGATCAACCGGTCGGACGAGTCCATACAATGACATAGCGGGCATCTCTTACGGTACCTACAACCTGGCAAGTCTCCGAAGCAGCGTTCGGTACTCGGCTATGAACTCGTCGGGTTGCCTCTTGTCTGAGCCGTAGAAGTAGCCCGAGTCGTAGCCATGCTCTTCATCGATCTGCAGTTCACGACGAATCCAGTTTAACGTAGCCAGATCAAGTTCGTGCCCGGCGCTTCTGTAGGGAAATATCCCTACAATCTGCCTATTGCGCAAAATGCCGAACCTGTTCCGCACTTGGATTGTCCTGGAGATTTTCACCTTGTTTCCAGGTATCGGCTGACCGATGTCACATCCGATACCGGTTAGTATTCGCCGAAGCTCATGCCAACGAATGGGGCGATGCCCCTTATCGATCTGCCGACTATTCGATATGATCCATTCATTGATAGCCATCACTTCCCGGTCATCTCGCATCGACCACTCCTTCGGAGTTAAACGATGTTGCGCGACGCGAAGAACAAACCGGAACAACTCGCCTTGATTGCAGTTCAGGAGCAGGTCATTTCTATCCAGCATGACCAGCAGCCCAACAACTCCAGTCCGCTTGTTTCCATTATGGAATGCATGATTATGGACGATAGAATGCAGTAGCGCAGCCGCCGCCGATTCGACCGTTCGATACTTCAACTCCCCAGCCAGCGAAGTCTGAGGACGAAAAGCCGCCGAACCCAACAGCGTATAATCCCTCACTCCCGGCGGCTCTATGGGATCACCCGAGTTCCAGGCGTTCTCCACTAGAGCCTCATGAATCTGAACCAATTCTCCTTCAGTGAGGAACTCAACAGTGCGGGCATGCCCTCTACAATTCCAGCGAAACTCGGGCTCTTCATTGATAAGCGGGGCACGCTCTTCCTCTCCAGCTGGAGTCAGTATTGATTCGCGTCGAAGCCTCTTTACTGCCCCTTTCGGGAGAACCCTCGCATTTGGTCCGACCTTGATGTCGAACTTCTCTAGAAGGTGAGCCCTAGCCTCAGCGTCCGTCATGTTCCACTGTCGTTGCCAATAGGCAACCGTGCCCAACTCGCGCGGGTCCGGAATCTGGAGAGCCCTAAGAACGCGCTTCATCTCACGCGGTGCAACCCTACTGTCAGGGGCCTCCACATGTTCCATCCCTGCATCCCACAAGGAAAGCAGGACTTCGTCTGTCTCTAGCCCAACTTCCCTTGCAAGCTGACGAACCGTCTTGGCTTGTGGCGACACTGCCCCACCTATCCTCGGCCTACCGGCTATGCGGAGCCTACTCGGCGGCACCGACACACAGCCGACGACGAGACAGCGTGGCACGCATTAGTCCGGAGATCGGTCGATCTTCGGTCTGCCCATGTTGCCCCTGACGCTCCGGTAAGCACCGACCTGCGGTGCATGGCCACCCCACTACAAAGATCACCTACTGGCATCCTCCTGACTTTAGAGACAGGGACGATGATCAGTAAGCGAGCACAGCCTGTAGACCGTGCATGGTCGGCGACCCTCGGCGGGGAGCCCTCAGCACTTGAAGGGTCAATGCTTCACACGAGGAGGTGTCCGGCGGAAGGTCCGGGATCGCTGGACCACGCCAGGAGTGCTTCAGCGCTCCACATACACCGGTGCCGTGCCATTAGCGTGCCATTAGCCCAGGTCAACCAGGGGCACTCCAGGCCACTCCGGACAACGGTCCGCCGCAGGTCAGCAGGTGAGCGGGGCAAGATCGGACGGTTCCCAAGCTGACAGTGCGGGTTCGATTCCCGTCACCCGCTCCAGCTACTCGGGCCCAGGTCAGGGACATGATCCCCGACCCGGGCCCGACGTGTTTTGGATCTTCAGCACCCCCCACGTGCCATTAGCGAGCCATTGCCCGCTCTGGCTGTGATGTCCTTCAGCCCACCGACGACGCGCATGCCGACGACCGTCAGGCTGTCGCCGTGACCCGTCGCGCCAGAGCGAGGTAGTTGTCGATGGCACCGGGCAGAACATCCAGATGCACGATGGTGCCGTTGGGGTGCGGGACCAAGTCGATGACGACAGCGACCGCAGGAGCATCCTCATCACCAGCGATCACCAGAGCGCCAGGCACAATCAGGGCAGGATCACGGGCTTCGTCAAGGAACGTCCAGACATACCCCGTCTCGTCCTCGGCATTGAGATCAGCGGTGATGTCCACCGTGATCACATGATCACCTCCTCCGACGATTCCTCATATCACCATACTGTTGGTTCGCCTGCGCCGGGCCAGCGAGCCTCAGCAGGATCCCCACTTGCTCCATCCTCTCAAGGACAACCGTCATGTGAGGACGACCGAACGTGGGTAACAGCCGGAACCCCGCCTCCAGGAGATCTCCCGCCTTGACCAGATGCACGACGCGATAGCTGGACAGCTTCCCCGCCAAGATCCCTTCCAAGGATGCGTACCCGATGTCATCCAATGCGGCGAAGACCGAGACCCCCAGCACCGGGGCGCCGTCCAGAAGATAAGCCCGCGACAGGCGCATGGCATGCGCCGAGAGCTTGGCCACCGAGTCCGGCCCTCCACGGACCACGACGGTAGCTGACAGAGGGAGAGGCTCCGGGCGGACGAACTCCCGAAGCTCAGGTAGATCACCCACCCCTGCACCCTAGCGAGATCCACGCCGGAGAGGGGTGCCCTCCACATACCAGAGCTGACCCCACGATCAACGACCTGCCGTGCACTTCGCGTGCACTACACAGGGGCCGCTACCAGCTACCAGCGGTACGCCACGGGCACTCGAACCCGCAGGTCAGCTGCGCCATCAGGGTATCTTGATCGTCTTCCCAAGCTGACAATGCGGGTTCGATTCCCGTCACCCACTCCAGCGTAAAGGCCCTGGTCAGGAACATGATCCCGACCGGGGCCTACGTCGTTACCGGCTCCTTCAGTCCTCACCTGACGTCGTAGCCCAGCAGGGGCCGAAGCCGCTCGGCGAACTCCATAGCGCCTGCTTTGGCCAGGAACTCCACCATGTCAAGCGGAGCGACCCGCGGACGACGCTTCTCGCTGGCCAGGCGGACGACCACAGCCGCGACCTCCTCCGGCCATGACCGCAGCAACCAGCACAGGTACGCATCCGGAGTGCTCACCTGCACGCCCCGAGCCGTCAACGCCTCGGCGGGGAAGTCCACGAGGTTCCACGTGACGATGACATCGGCGCGACCGGCGATGGCCGCCGCCATGTGAACCCGATCATCGGGATCGCGGCCCGGCATATCGGCCACCAAGGAGGCATAGGCGGATGCCGGGACCTCACACTCGGGGAAGAACTCCCGGATCGCGGCGGTCACGGAGGCTGCGGACGCCGCGGAGCGTCGCTGCTCGCGCACGATCACCCGCTCCCACTCCGCCAGCAGTGCCTCCGACCACATCAGCTCATGCACACCGTCCTCGGTCAGCGCCAGCATGAGATCCATGACGGAGAACGGGAACAGGACGTTGGTGTCCACGAAGACGCGCCCCACGGCGTCCACCCCTCAAGATCAGTAGGGGAGGCCAGCGTCCTCAATGGCTTCGGCCAGCTGCTGCCGCCCACGGCGACGACGCTCCCGCTTGGCCTGGAAGTCCAGAACGTCCACCAACCGCACCACCCGATGCCGGCTGTCCGGCAGGAACTCCGAAGGGATCTCCCCGGCGTCCAGCAGTCGTGCCACGAACGGACGCGACAAGCCCAGCAACTCCCCGACCTCGGCAGGGGTCAGGCAGATCTCCGTCGCCAGCACCATCACCCCACGACCGGCCGACAGCTGCCGGGCACCGGCCGCCAAGACCGCCACCAGCGACGCCGGCAACGAGATC
>JAUPKO010000461.1 GCA_030837395.1 Actinomycetota bacterium
CCATCGTTGGCATGCGCCAGTGGCACGACTCCCGCCGCCACGAGGGCGGCGGAGCCGCCCGAGGAACCTCCCACGCTGTGACCCAGCGCCCACGGGTTGTGGGTGGGGCCACCGAGCAGCGGTTCGGTGGTGGCGGTGAGGCCGAACTCGGGCAGGGTTGACTTGCCGACTGGGACCAGACCCAGATCCAGCAGCAGGGCGGTGATCTCGGAGTTGTGATCCGACGGGCGGTCCGAGACTGCCCGCGACCCCTGACGGTTGGGCAGGCCGATGAGGGCCTCGTTGTCCTTGATGAAGGTCGGCACCCCGGCGAAGGCGCCTCTCGCGTTCGCCGGGGGCGGGGAGTCACACCAGGACACCACCGCGTTCAGGTGCGGCTCGGCGTCCTGCGCGCGCGCTCGTGCAGCCTGCCACAACTCGGCGGCACTCACGTCGCGGCGGCTCAGTGCCTCCAGCAGGCTGACGGCGTCTGCTTCGCCAAGGGCATCATCGCGGACGATCGAGAAGGTGTTGATCATGCAATCGAATATAGGCCCGCCGTGCGATGGTACGTACGCCCCCGCCAGCCAGCCCAGCGACCTCAGATCGTGGCACCGGCCCCCAGCGGGTCAAGGTCGCTCCACCCCGGTATTCGGGAGCCGTCCGCCCACGTGGAGTGGGTGCCGCTGGACACTCGCTCGGGGAGGGCGACGGTGGCGATCGGACCGGCGGCGATGTCGGCGGCGTGGAACACCAGCGCAGAGGACGAGTCGGTGTTCATATCCGTCACCATCGTCACCAGGTAGGCGTCGTCCTCGGCGGTGGCCCCGGGGCGTGGAGCGACGGACGTCTCAGACCCGAACACGCCGTCGGGCAACGCATAGTGGACCTCGTCACCGGTGGCCGAATCGTGCCGGGTGAGGCCGTTGAACAGGAAACGCCCCGGCACGCCCGTCGCCGCGTAGGTGTAGCGGTGCGGACGCCCGCCGTGCTGGGCGTTGATCATGCCGAATTCGGTGATCGAATCCGTCAGCGACTCCTCCGAACAGGCGCCGGTGGCCAGGTTCATCCGCCAGCGGTGCAGCCTGGACTGGAAGCCGTCGAGGCTGATGAATCGACTCATCCGCTCGTAGTAGGAGGCGTCCGGGGCCACACTGGGCTCCGGATCGTGCTGGAAGAAGCCCTCCACGACGATCTCGTCGCCCTCCTCCCAGGCGTTGGTCCAATGCAGCACGTAGGTCGGGTCGAAGTCGAACCAGCGGATCTCGTCGGCCGCGCCGCGGCGGGGGATCACCCCGAGCCGGGTCGGCAGGTCCCGGTGGAACCGGGCCAGGTAGGCCCCGCGCTCCATCAATTTGGCGTCCCAGACCATCGGGAGGTCATTGAGGATGGCGTAGTTCTCGGTGAAGGTCATGTCGTGCGGCAGTCGGGGCCCGGGCAGGTCGATCGGCACGTAGTGCACGAGGCGATCGGCGTCGTCCACGACGCCGTAGTTGAGGTACGGCGCCCGTGCGTTGTAGTTGAAGAACAGCATCTCGCCGGTGTGCTCGTCGACCTGCGGATGCGCCGAGACACCGCGATCGCGGGGGAAGTCGCCATGCCAATCGGCCTTGCCCCGCGGCTCCAGCGTGACCGGATCCAAGGCGTAGAGGTCCCCGCACTCGTAGAAACTCGAGAGCACCTGGCCGTTGTGCACCACCACGTCGGTGCTGGAGGAGTCCTTGAGGTGCCCGCGCGCCCCCCAACCATCGCGGCGTTTGGCCTTGTCAGGTCGCTCCGCCAGCCCCACCCACAGCGATTCGCCGGCCTCCTGCTCGGCCAGCAGTGCGTCCGTGCGCACGAACCGATTGCGGTAGAACGCCTGGCCGTCGCGGAATCCTACGAGGTGCACCATGCCGTCACCCTCGAACGGGTGATAACGCCCGATCGCCGGATGCAGGGGGTTCTCTGTGTTGCGCAGGTAGACCCCGTCGAGGTCCTCGGGTAGGTCGCCGGACACCACGAGGTCGTCAGCCGCCCACTCCGTCGTCTGCGGTTGCCACGGACCCGTCCGATAGGGGTGATCGTCGTCCTCTGGCAGGGTCGACAACATCCGACCCACAATCTCGACCTCCACGGGCGACCGCCTCCTCACGCGTAAGCCCCCACGGTAACCGACGCGTCGCGTTCATGGCCACCACCGCGCGCCGCGGGCGTGCGCGACATCAGGTTGCACCCACGACGAACGTGACAGTCGTGGCCGTCGACCCGCCGATGTTGAGCGTGGCGACGCGGCTGGCGCCGGGCACCTGGTAGCCGGGCGCCGTGCCGGTCACCTGGCGGTGCGCGTCGAGCACCATTCGCACCCCAGTTGCGCCTACCGGATGGCCCACGCCGATCAACCCGCCGCTGGCGTTCATCGGCATGCGGCCGTCGCGTTCCAGATCGCCAGCTTCGATCGCCTGCCAGGACGCACCGGGTGCGGTGATGCCGAAATGGTCGATCGCCAGGTACTCGGACGGGGTGAAGCAGTCGTGCGTCTCGATCGCGTCAACTGCGTCGACCCCGGGCAGCCCGGCGCGGGCGAAGGCGTCTGTGATGGCCGTGCGGACGTGCGGCATCACGTAGACGTCGTCGACACTTCCCTCGAGTTTGGGCTGCAACGCAAGGCCCACCGTCCGGTGCCCCCAGCCCAGGATCTGCGAACTCGGCCGCTGCCGCGGGCCGTGCGCGGCCAGCCAGCGCGACGAGACCACGACCACTGCGGCGGCGCCATCGGTCACCTGGCTGCAGTCATGTCGGCGCAGGCGTCCCTCGACGATGGGGTTGGCGGCATCGTCCGCGGCGAAACTCGCGTCGGTCAGGGCCCAACCGCGGGTCTGGGCGTTGGGATTGTCCTTGGCATTACGCAGGTTGAGTTCACCGATGGCACGCAGGTGGGCGTCATCGAGCCCGAAGCGCCGGTCGTATTCATCGGCAACCGTGCTGAACGCCCACGGCCACATGTAGCGGGCGTGCTGGCCCTCACGGCCCACCCACGCGGCGGCGGCCATGATCTGTGCCGCTTCGAGCCCGGACACATTCCGCTCCAACTCGACGCCCAACACCAGCGCACAGTCATAGCGGCCCGACTCCAGGTCTGCCATGGCCGCCAGCAGGGCGATACCGCCGGAAGCGCAGGCCGCCTCGTGTCGGCTCGCCGGCACCCCGGCCAGCCCTGGCTCAACTGTGGCGGGCATGGCGCCCAGGTGGCCCTGGCCGTTGAACAATTGCCCGAAGGCATTGCCGAGGTGGATCACCTCAACCTGCGCCGGCGTGATGCCCGCGGCCGAGAGCGTCCCCGAGACCACTTCGGCCACAAGGTCGCTCACATCGCGATGCTCTCTGGTGAGGTTGCGGGCGAAATCGGTCTGGTAGCCGCCGAGGATGACGACCGGGCTGGGGTGGGTCACCTCTCGTTCCTAGCCGACGCGCCCGCCGGGCGTCAACGGCGGCGCGCCTGCCCTTGGGCATAGATTCGTCGACATGAATGACGTCTACGTGCTCGACTACGTGCGCACCCCGCGTGGCAAAGCATCGCCCAAGGGCGCGCTGCATCACCGCTCCGCGTTGGAATTGATCACCTCGCTGCAGGATGCCCTCGTGGTTCGCAGTGCGCTGGATCCGGCGCAGGTGGATGACGTTGTGCTGGGCGTGGCCTCGCAGGTGGAGGAGCAGGGCGCAGACCTGGCGCGCACCGCGGTGCTGCTGGCGGGGTGGGGCGACGGCGTGCCGGGGGTGACGATCAATCGCTTCTGCGCTTCCGGGATCGATGCCGTAGCCACGGC
>JAUPKO010000462.1 GCA_030837395.1 Actinomycetota bacterium
GATCGCCAATGCCGACCTCAACGCCGGGGCGGTCGTGCAGGACATCACGGCCGCGCTGGCCGATGTCGCCGATGCGGTGCTGGACGCCTCCCTGGCGATCGCCCGCGGCGAGGTGCCCGGACACGAACAGGCCCGGCTCGGCATCGTCGCGATGGGCAAGTGCGGGGCTCGTGAGCTGAACTACCTCTCGGACGTCGACGTGATCTTCGTGGCCGAACCGGTGGCCGGGGTCGAGGAGTCGGTCGGGCTGCGCATCGCGACGCAGATCGCGCAGCGGTTGATGAACGTCACCGTGGCGAGCACCATCGAGGGGTCGATCTGGGAGGTGGACGCCGGGTTACGTCCGGAGGGCAAGTCGGGCGCCCTCGTACGCACCCTCACGAGCCATCAGGGCTACTACGAACGCTGGGCCAAGACGTGGGAGTTCCAAGCCCTGCTCAAAGCGCGCGCCGCGGCCGGCGACCTGGAGTTGGCGCGGGCCTTCGTGGCCGACACCAGGCCCGGGGTGTGGAGCGCTTCGAGGCGACCGGACTTCGTCGGCGACGTGCAACAGATGCGTCGGCGGGTGGAGCAGAACATCCCGGCCAAACACGCCGGGCGCGAACTCAAACTCGGCCCCGGCGGGTTGCGCGACATCGAATTCTCCGTGCAGATGCTGCAGATGGTGCACGGCGCCTCGGACATCACCGTCCGGGCGCCCGCCACGCTCACCGCGTTGGAGCAACTGGCCACCTGGGGCTATGTCGGCCGGGAGGATGCCCAAGCCCTGGCCGAGGCCTATGCCTTCCAGCGCACGCTGGAGCACCGCTTGCAGTTGCGCAGTCTGCGCCGCACTCACATGTTGCCCGAGGCGCCCGAGGACTTGCGGTGGCTGGGCCGCTCGATCGGCCTGCAATCGGACCCCGCCGAGGAGTTGCTCAAACGCTGGCGGTCGGTGTCGTTGGATGTGCGTCGGCTGCACGAGAAGTTGTTCTACCGGCCGCTGCTGGACGCCGTGGCCAAACTCGAGCCGGGGCAGGCCAGGCTCACCCCGGAGGCGGCCCAGGACCGATTGACGATGTTGGGGTACCGCGATCCAGCCGGGGCGTTGCGGCATCTGCAGACATTGTCATCCGGGGTCAGTCGGCGCGCGGCGATCCAACGCACGTTGTTGCCGGTGATGCTCGGCTGGTTCGCGGCCGGACCTGATCCGGACTCCGGGTTGCTGGGCTTTCGACAGGTGTCCGACTCGCTGGGTTCCACGCCGTGGTACTTGCGGTTGCTGCGCGACGAATCCGCCGTTGCCGAGCGTCTGGCCTTGCTGCTGTCGACCTCCCGGTACTCCTCGGAATTGTTGATGCGGGCCCCCGAGGCGGTGCGCATCCTGGCGGACACCCCGGCCATGACGTCGCCGGACCGAGGCGCGTTGGTGGCGGAGATGCGCGCGGTGGCACGGCGGTACGACCACGCGGAGGCCGCCATCGTGGCGGTGCGGGCGGTGCGCCGGCGCGAGTTGTTCCGGGTGTCGGTGGCCGACCTCGTGGGGCTGCTGGACGTCGCGGATGTGGCCGAGTCGCTGTCGGACGTCGCCGATGCCACGATCGACGCGGCCCTCGGTGCGGCGGTCGCGCAGGTCGAGCGGGAGCGGGGTTCGGTGCTGCCCACCCGGTTACTGATAGTGGCGATGGGTCGGCTAGGCGGAAGAGACATGTCGTATGCCTCGGATGCGGATGTCATGTTCGTTCACGATCCGCTGCCCGGCGCCGACGAGCAGGACGCGGCCGAGGCGGCCCGGGGGGTGTTCAACCTGGTGCGTGCCGGGCTGGCGGCGGCGAGCCCGGACCCGCCATTGCCGATTGATGCCGACCTGCGACCGGAAGGGCGGCAGGGGCCGCTGGTGCGTACCCTGGCCAGCTATCGGGCCTACTACCGGCGGTTCTCTGCTCCGTGGGAGGCGCAGGCGCTGCTGCGGGCGCGTCCGCTGGCAGGCAGCGAGGCGCTGGCCGAGGAGTTCCTCACCGTGATCGACCCCGTGCGGTACCCGGCAGCGGGACTCTCGCCGACGGACTTGGTGCAGATCCGTCGGCTCAAGGCCCGGATGGAGTCCGAACGGCTGCCGCGAGGGGTCGATCCGCGTCGTCACACCAAACTCGGTCCCGGTGGGCTGAGCGACGTCGAATGGGTGGTGCAGATCATGCAGCAGCAGCACGGGCACGACGTGCTGGGCCTGCGTGCCACCGGTACGGTGCCGGCGATGTCGGTGGCCGTGAGCCAGGACCTGATCAAGGTGAAGGATGCCGAGACGCTGATGGCCGCCTGGAAGTTGGCGTCGCGGGTGCGCAATGCGAATACGCTGGTGCTGGGTAAACCCAGCGATGTGATCCCCTCCGATGTGCGCGACATCGGTTCGGTGTCGCGGGTGCTGGGTTACCCGCCGGGGCACGCCTCCGACATGCTCGAGGACTACTTCCGCACTGCTCGCCGCGCCCGCAAGGTGTTCGACCGACTGTTCTTCGACGCGACCTGAGCCCCGGGTGGCGCTCGGATGCGTGCTGGGCGGGTCAGCGCCCTGCCCCCGCTGGCGCGTACGGCGCTCGGATGCCGGGGAACGGCGGAGCCGAGGCACTCGCCAACGGGAAGTCGACATCGGCGACCATGCTGCCGTCGGTCCGAACGATCGCGCCGAAGTAGCCGGCGTACTGCGCCACCCAGGCCAGGCCGTCATCGCCTTTGAGGAAGGCCGTGGTGGCGAAGGCGTCGGCCCAGGCCAGGCGCGGGCCGACAACTGTGAAGGACGCCGTTGTCACATCGGCCGTGCCGCCTCCGCGGGCCGTCGGCGGCAGGCGAAGGTGATCGCCGCGCTCGTACCGGCCGCTCGTCGCGATGGCCGCGTTGCCCAGCGTCGCGAGCGCTCGTGGTTTGGTTGTGTCCAGCGGGTCGAGGATGGCGATGGTCCAGCCCCGGCCATCGCCGCGCCTACCGTGTGCCCGCCAGTCGCCGCCGACGCCGAGGCAGAAATCACCGATCCCGGCGGCCAGCAGCCCGTCCGCGGCCCTGTCGACCGCCCAGCCCTTGACGTACCCGGCGACGTCCAGCGGCGCGTCGGCGCCGTCCGGGCGCATCGAGAACACGCCGTCGCTGGTCTGGTCGAGCCAGTCGCAGGCGGCCAGCACGTGCCTGAGGTCGCGGCTCAACTCCGGTAGCACGCCGGCGTCTAATCGGCTGACCTCACTGTCGCTGCGGTAGGACGAGAAGCGTTCATCCAGCGACCCCAAGACATCGCTGGCGATGCGCTGCGCCTCGTCGAGGTCAGCACCATCGGCGAGCATGAGACTGGCCATGGTGCCCATGGTCTGCCAGGAGCGTCGGGCGACCACTTCTACACGCCGTCCAGAATCGCCTGCAACGACGTGGTGTAGCCCACCGTGGTGACCGTCGCACCGGAGACGCCGTCGATCTGGGCGTTGCCGGCTGCCAGCACCTGCTGCTCGAGGACAGGCACCGCACGGGTGTTGATCATGATGGACTTGCGGTCGCCGTCCGGAGTCTGGATGGTCCGCACGGCACATACCCTGCCGCCTGACACCTTGGCCGCCACCTGGACGGGACCCCATTCGGTGCGCACCACCGGACCGACGATCTCCTGCGAGTCGCACGATGTCGAGGTCGTCGTGCCGGATGAGCCCGATCCCGAGCTCGGGGCGGACGTGGCCGGCGCCGGAGCCGGGGCGACGTAGCCGTTGGACCCGCCTTCTTCGCTGTCGTCGTTGTCGTCGCCGTCATCGTCTTCGTCTTCGTCGTCTTCGAGCTCGTTGAGCCAGTCCTCCAGCGACCCGCCGGACTGCGGCACGGAGCCGTTGTTCGAGCCGTTGGGCACTGCGCCAGTGGCGGCGGCGTTGACGGTGGCCTCGTTGCCACCGCCGAGGGCGGAGCCGGCCACTGCCACTGCGGCGGTCCCGACCAGCACGGCGGGGGCGATTCGACGTAGGAATTGAGCCATGTCAGTACACGTACCTTTCGGTGTGGAGGTTGGCGGATTTCATGCCCGCACCGCGCAGGCCCCGCATCGCGG
Source organism: Actinomycetota bacterium (assembly GCA_030837395.1). Taxonomy (GTDB): domain Bacteria; phylum Actinomycetota; class Actinomycetes; order S36-B12; family UBA10799; genus JACJWR01. The sequence continues at coordinate 4,052 of JAUPKO010000462.1, forward strand.
CGCGTGTCATGCCCGTGGGGCCGCAGA
>JAUPKO010000463.1 GCA_030837395.1 Actinomycetota bacterium
CACCAAGGCTGCGGCGGACAAGGCTGCCGCGGACAAGGCTGCGGCCGATGCGGCGGCGGCAGCGGCGGCCCAGGCTACTGAGGATGCCCGGGCAGCGGCTGCGGCCCAGGCGGCTGAAGACGCACGGGCGGCGGCGTCCGGCAGCGGCGCAGCCCAGACCGCGGTGAACCTGCTCATCAGTCGCCTCGATGCCTGCACCGTGGCCGTCATCGGGGGCGCCTCGGACTACACCCCCGTGGCCCAGGACCCCGCGTTGTCATTCAGCACCTCCCCAGGCGCCGGCGCCGGCCTCTACCGGGTCACCATGACCGACTCGACGGACGGCGCTTCTTACACCTTCACGGTCAACGTCAACTCCGGCGCTGTCACGCCCGGTAACGAGGGTGCGGCCGGGATCGACATGGAGTGCCCGGGCGTGTTCGACTGACGCCCCGGTCAGTTCAGCGCAGGGTCCGGCGGGAAGGTGCTCGCGAAGCGCAGGTCGTTGGGCTGGCGGCGCAGCACCTTGGACCAGCAGTAGTCGCGCGGCGTCCGTCGGGCCAACTCCAGGTCGCCGGGCCGTGATTCGACCACCCACCACGATCCCTGCGCGAGTTCGGCATCGAGTTGGCCCACCGACCACCCGGCGTAGCCCACGAACAGTTGTGCATCGGCCAGTGCAGCGGTGACCTGATCCGGATCCTGGTCCAGATCGATCACGGCCCACGGGCCCGCCAGCAGCCGCAGCCCGGCCGGAGGGGCGGCCATGGCGTCAGCATGCAGCTGCGCGACCGCGACCCCGGCGTCGGCCTGCACCGGGCCGCCGAGGGCCACCTGCGGGTGCAACACCCCGCCCCAGGCGGGCAGTACGTCGGCCGCGGGCACCGCCGACAGGTCATTCAGGATCACCCCGAGCGAGCCGCCGTCGTCATGCTCCAACATGAGCACCACCGTGCGCCGGAAGGTGGGTTCCTCAATCAGGGGCGTGGCCAGCAGGAGGGCACCGGCGAAGGCCTCGCCGCTGTCGGCCAGGCTGCTGCTGGTTCGGGGCACATCCCTGATTGTGGCCCACCGAGCACCTTCGGCGCACGTCACGCCCCCAACGCCGTACGCAAAACATACCCCCGGGGGAATAACACCGCCCGTCCACGCCGTTGCCACCATGGACCGCGCATCACGCGCAACGGCGCCCCTCCGACGCGGCGGGGACCGCACTTCGAATTGGAGGACCATGGCCACCGTAGAACTCAACCTCGACACCTTCAAGAGCACGGTCGAGGACAGCGACACCGTCTTCATCGACTTCTGGGCCTCATGGTGCGGCCCGTGCCGAATGTTCGCCCCCGTGTACGAGCAGGTGTCCGAGGACAACCCCGACCTCGTCTTCGCGAAGGTGGACACCGAGGCCGAGCAGCAGTTGGCGGCGGAGTTCCGCATCACTTCGATCCCGACCCTTATGGCGATCCGCGACGGCATCGTCCTCTACAGTCAGCCCGGCGCACTGCCCAAGGGCAACCTTGAGGAGCTCGTGAAGGCCGTGCGCGACGTCGACATGGACCAGGTGCGGGCCGACATCGCCAAGCAGAGCGAGGAAGCCCCTGCGCAGTGACCATCGCGGCCGGGTGGCGCTCCTTCGGATTCCGTCAAAGGCCCACCCGGCCCCCCCTGCAAGTCTCACCTTCACGTTGTGACGAAGACCACAATTCATCCGTTCGGCCGATGCGAGAGACTCCGAACGGATGATGCCTGGGAGTCTCGCCCTGAATAACGTCGTAGCAGGTCAGCGGCATATCGAGCCGCTGGTGATGGGACACCGTGCCGGCTGGGGAGTCGGCATCCGGCGACGACAGGAGACGCTTCGTGCCGCAACAACCGCTTTCGCAGGTGCCGGCGGATGCAACGTGGGAGTGGCAGGAGGTGGGATCTTGTCGAGAGGCTGACCCCGACCTCTTCTTCCACCCGCAAAACGAGCGCGGCTTGGCCCGCGTGCGGCGCGATCGCAGCGCCAAGTCGGTATGTGCGCGATGTTCGGTGCGCGTGGAGTGCGCCGACTACGCCATCCGCGCCCGCGAGCCGTACGGCGTGTGGGGCGGCCTGACAGAGGAGGAGCGCGAGCGCATCTACCTCAAGGTCTCGGTGCCGCTGTTCCCGCGCGAGCGCGGCGAAGGGGCCAAGCTTGCCGCAGAGGAGATCGCCGCGGCCGTGATGCCCACCTCTCTCGGCATCGTCTCGTAATCACTCGCCTCTACTGCAAGGCAAAGGCTCGCCCCCTCCTGTAAGAGGGGGCGAGCCTTTGTGCTGGGTCAGACGTTGTTCTTGGCCTCTTCCAGTCGAGCCACGAGGTCGGACAGTTCCTTCCACAGGCCGGCCGGCACGCGGTCGCCGAACTTGTCGTAGTAGTCGTCCGTCATCTGGCATTCGGCCAACCACGTGTCCGGGTGCACCTCGAACAGCTCGGTGACCTGCTCCTCGGTGAGGTCCAGGCCGCTGACATCGAGGTCGCCCGCCAGCGGACGCCGACCAATGGCGGTCTCCTCGGCTTCGACCTCGCCGTCGACGCGGTCGATCACCCAGGCAAGCACGCGGGAGTTGTCGCCGAAGCCCGGCCAGATGTAGTTGCCTTCGGAGTCCTTGCGGAACCAGTTGACCTGGTAGATCTTGGGCAACTTGGCCTCGTCGCCCTCGGCGCCGACCTTGAGCCAGTGACCCCAGTAGTCCGCCATGTTGTAGCCACAGAAGGGCAGCATGGCGAAGGGGTCACGACGCAGGGCGCCGACGGTGCCCTCCGCGGCTGCGGTCTGCTCGGAGGCGATGGTGCTGCCGATGAACACGCCGTGGTTCCAGGACAGTGCCTCGTTGACCAGCGGCACATTGGTGGCGCGCCGACCGCCGAACAGGATCGCCGAGATCGGCACACCCGCCGGGTCCTCCCAGTTGTCCGCGATGGACGGACATTGCGCCGCCGGTGCGGTGAACCGCGAGTTCGGGTGGCTCGAGGGCGTCTCGGACTCGGGCGTCCAATCGTTGCCCTTCCAGTCGATCAGGTGCGCCGGAGCCTCCTCCGTCATGCCCTCCCACCACACGTCACCGTCATCGGTGAGGGCCACGTTGGTGAAGATGCAGTTGCCGGGCTCCAAGGTGCGGATCGCGTTGGCGTTCGTGTGCATGCCGGTGCCCGGAGCGACGCCGAAGAAGCCGGCCTCAGGGTTGATGGCGTACAGCCGACCGTCATCGCCGAAGCGCATCCAAGCGATGTCGTCGCCGACAGTCTCGACCTTCCACCCGGGGACGGCGGGCTCGAGCATGGCCAGGTTGGTCTTGCCACACGCCGATGGGAAAGCTGCCGTGAGGTACTTGATGTCACCGCGCGGCGACGTCAACTTGAGCACGAGCATGTGCTCGGCCAGCCAACCCTCATCACGGGCCATGGCCGAGGCGATGCGCAGGGCGAAGCACTTCTTGCCCAGCAGTGCGTTGCCGCCGTAGCCCGAGCCGTACGACCAGATCTCGCGGCTCTCCGGGAAATGCACGATGTACTTTGTGTCGCTGCACGGCCAGGCGACGTCCTCGATGGCGTTGCCGTCGGCATCGACCAAGGGCATGCCGACCGAATGCAGCGCCGGCACGAAGTCTCCGTCCTCGCCGATGAGGTCGAGTGCGGCCGAACCCATGCGGGTCATGATGCGCATGTTGACCACGACGTAGGGCGAGTCGGTGATCTCGACGCCCAGCTGGCTGATCCGCGAGCCCAGCGGGCCCATCGAGAACGGGATCACATACATGGTGCGACCACGCATACAGCCGGCGAACAAGTCCTTGAGGATGCCCCGCATCTGCGACGGTTCCATCCAGTTGTTGGTGGGGCCGGCGTCGATCTCACGGTTGGCGCAGATGAAGGTGCGGTCTTCCACCCGGGCGACGTCGGAGGGGTTGGACCGGGCCAGGAAGGAGTTGGGGCGCTTCTCCGGGTTGAGCCGGATGAACGTTCCCGACTCGACCATCTCGGCCGTGAGGCGGTCCCACTCGGCTTGCGAGCCGTCACACCACACCACCTCGTCGGGCTGCGTGAGGGTGGCCACCTCCTCGACCCACTCGAGCAGTTTCTTGTTCTTGGTCGGCGGATTCTCGAGTCCGGTAATGCTCATCAGCACACTCCAATGCCGGTAGAGGTGGAAGTATTCTCCAAGACTGCCACGATTGCGCCCCGACCGGGACAGTGGGTTGGACATGTTCCGACCCCATTCACCTCGACCGGGGCCAGATCGGGTCAGCGGTCGGGGTTCGGCACCCGATGCACACCACCACGCGGGTCCGCCGGCCCCGCCGACGATGACGACAGGAAGGCCCGCATGCCCCACCGCAGCGCCACCGACACGCCACTGGACGGGTGCTTCTACGAGGCCGTGATCGAGACCGAGACCTACGCCGAGGACGCCTACAGCGGAACGTTCGTGTCGACCCATCACACGGTCAGCCCGTGGAGCGAGGAGCATCAGCACGCGGGCCCAGCCAGTGCGCTGCTGGTGCGCGCGGTCGAGCGGCTGACGATCCCCACCGAGGATGCCCTGACCAACCAGGTGTCGGTCGACATCCTCAACCCCATCCCCCGCGGCGCCATCGCCGTCACGGCCCAGGTGGTGCGCGCGGGCAGGTTCGCGACCCTCGTGGAGGCCGAGTTGACCCACGCCGGCTTCGACGAACCCATCATGAGGCTGAGCGCCTGGCGGACACGGCGCCGGAGCGTCGACCTGCCCGGCCACCGGGGCGACTACCGACCTGCCCCTGCGCCCGGCGTCGAGACCGTCACTCCGACTAAGTGGGGCGACGGCTACGCCAAGGCGATCCAATGGCAGGTGAGCGCAGGCTCCCTTGACGGCCACGAGCCGAGCACCGTGTGGGCCACCCCACGGGCGGCGCTGGTGGGCGAGGAGCCGGCGGCCGGGGTGCCGTTGGTCATGCTGATCGCCGACGCTGCGTCGGGCCTGTCGGCGCTGGCCGACCCGGCGGACTACGTGTTCGTCAACACGGACCTCAACGTGCACGTCGTGCGCGAGCCGGACGGGCCCGCGGTGTGGATCGCGGCGGAGTCGTTCCTGGATCCGGACGGGATCGGCCTGGCTACCTCGACGATCGGCGACCGGCAAGGCTCCCTTGCCGTGGGCAGCCAGGCGCTGTTCCTGGCGCGGCGGGACGAGGTCGGATTCTGATCCGGCCTCGTGGCGCAGGCCCCTGATGTCGCGGCGCGGCTGGCTGCTGTTCGCCTCCCTCTCGGTGATCTGGGGGCTGCCGTATTACCTGATCAAGGTGGCGGTGAACGCGCAGGTGGCACCGTCGTTCGTGGTAGCGGGGCGGCTGGCTGTGGCGACGGTGATCCTGCTGCCCATCGCGCTGCTCGGGCCTGGAATTCGGGTGCTGGCGGGCTACTGGCGTCCGATCGCGGTGCTGGCGGTGATCGAGATGGTCGTGCCGTTCGGGTTGCTGACCTGGGCCGAGACCCGGGTGACGAGTTCGCTGGCCGGGTTGATGATCGCCACAGTGCCGGCGATCAGCGCCGTCTGCGCCGCCGCCCTCGGGCTCTCCGACCGGCTCGACGGTCGGCGCATCATCGGCCTGATGATCGGATTGTCCGGGGTCGCGCTGCTAGTCGGATTCGACGTGGGTGGCGATTCGGTGTGGGCGGTGGCGGCCCTCATCGTGGTGGCGATCGGCTACGCCGTGGGCCCGATCATCCTCAACACGCGGCTCGCGAAGCCGCCTGGACCACAGGTGATGGCCGCGGCCACCGCCATCGCAGCGGCGCTGTATTCGCCCTGGCTGGTGCTCTCATGGCCGGCGACCGAGGTGGCCCCAGCGGGGTGGCTGGCCGTGCTGGCGCTCGGTGCGCTGTGCACGGCGGCGGCCTTCCTGATCATGTATGCCCTCGTCGCCGAGGCCGGGCCTACCCGGATGACGGTCATCACGTACCTCAACCCGGTCGTGGCTGTGGCACTGGGCGTGACGCTGTTGGCCGAACCAGTCACCACCGGAATGGTGCTGGGTTTCCCGCTGATCTTGGCCGGGAGCGTGCTGGCGACGAGTCGACGCGCACCTTCGGGGCAGCCGCACGAACTAGAGTGAAGGTACCAGCGGACCAAAGCGAGGGACGATGATCACCGAGACCGCCTATATGACCATCCGGGTCGGCCACGAGGCCGAGTTCGAGGCTGCGCTGATCCGGGCTCGGACCTTGGTGGAGCAGACCCCGGGCTGCCTGGGGTTGACCGTGCAGCGCGGAGTGGAACGACCCAGCGTCTATCTGGTCACCATCGGCTGGGAATCCCTGGACGACCACCTCGTGGGCTTCCGCGAATCAGACCGGTTCGGCCAGTGGCGCGCACTGCTGGGCCCGACATTCGCCGAACCTCCCTCAGTCGAGCACTGGGGCCCAGTCGAGTTTCCGGCCTAGCAGCCCCTAGTCCGATGGCGACCGACCCCTCCCGCGACCTGCGGACGCTGCTGGCCTCACGGCACCAGGTGCTGGTGGCCAGCGGCCGTGACGAGCAACGACTACTCGAGCTCGTGAGGTCTGTGGCCTCACCGCTCGGGCTTGCGATCTGGACCTGGACCGTCTCCCGCGGGCTGGCCGTGGCCCCTGCCAAAGGGGGTCCGAATGAGGCGACCTACGGCATGTCCGGCACCCGCGACATCGCCCAGGCGATCGCCTTCGTCTCGGACTCGAAGCGCCACGGAGTGTACGTCTTCCTCGACGCCGGGCCCCTGCTTGACGACCCCGTGGCAGTCCGCCGCACCAAGGAACTGGCCCACGACCCGGTCCCCGGGCGCACCGTGATGCTCACCGGCCTGGGCAGCGCCGTGCCCGACGCCCTCGCTCCGGAAGCCGCCCTATTCCGACCCAAACCGCCGGACGTGACCGAGCTGACCGCGCTGCTGGACCGCACAGTCGCCGGCCTCACGCGCTCAGGCATGGCGATCCGGCTGACCCCAACTGCGCGCGCCGCCCTGCTGGACTCGCTGCGCGGCCTCACGCTGGTGGATTCCGAGCGCCTCATCATCGAACACACCGTCGCCGATGGGGTGCTGAGCGACTCGGACCTACCCGCCATCCGAGCCGCCAAGGCTCACCTGCTCAGTGCGGATTCGCCGTTGGACCTCATCCCCACCGAGGTTCCGCTCAACGCGGTCGGCGGCCTCGACACGCTCAAAGCGTGGTTGGTCGAACGTGGCCGGGCCTTCGAACCGGCGGCGCGGCGATTCGGTTTGCCCTACCCGCGCGGGGTCCTGCTCACGGGCATCCCCGGCACCGGGAAATCGTTAGCGGCCAAGGGCATCGCCACCGCATGGGGGATGGCCCTGGTGGCGCTGGATACGGGACGGATGCACGGGTCGTTCGTGGGCGAATCCGAGCAGCGACTGGTCTCGGCGCTGGACGCTGTGGAGGCGATGGCCCCTGTGGTGCTGTGGATCGACGAGATCGAGAAGGCATTCTCCGGTCCTGGCGATGCCGACGGTGGTGCGTCGGCGCGGGTGTTGGGGGTGCTTCTGCGGTGGTTGCAGGAGCGTCCGGACGGGGTGTTCGTGGTGGCCACGAGCAACAACGTCAACGCCCTGCCGCCGGAGTTGACCCGCCGCGGCCGCTTCGACGAGGTGTTCTTCGTCGACCTCCCGGGACCCGCTGAGCGGGCGTCGGTGCTGGCGGCCCAACTGGCTTCGCGCGGGTGGGATCCGCGGGCTTTCGACCTGAGTGCCGTGGTCGCGGTCACGGACGGATACTCCGGTGCCGAACTTGAGTCGGTGATCGTCAGCGGGCTGTACTCGGCCTATGCCGCAGGCCGGAATCTCACCACCGACACCCTTGTGCGGGAGGCAGGCGAGACAGTGCCGCTGTCCGTGCTGCGGGCAGAGGAGATCGCCGCCATGCGGGCATGGGCGAAGGGGCGCGCGGTCCGCGCCTGATGTGGGCCACGGCCGCCTGGGTCAGGCGGCCTGGGGTTGTCGGTGTCGGCGGCGGTGGTGTGGGCGCTCGTGGCGCGGGATGTGGGTCGCGACCGGTAGGTCGTGGCGCATGACGAGGTGCCAGTG
>JAUPKO010000464.1 GCA_030837395.1 Actinomycetota bacterium
GGAGTCACGTCTGACCAAAATTTGGTCCTGCTGTGCTCGCGCCATCATCACGACCTCCACAACGGCCTGTGGACCATCCACATCCCACCCCACGGCACCCCCACCGTCACACCCGGACCCCACCACCACAACCACAACCACAACCAGCACCGAAACGAGGGCCAGCACCGACACCGCCGACGACCACCCACGGCCGACTGACCCAGCAGTCGGCCGCAAACCGAACCACCAGAACCTCGGGAGCGCAAAGACGCTACTCCTGCGGCCCTGCGCTGCCCTCCACCCGGTTGACCGGCCCCGCCGAGTGCTGCCACAAGACGAGCGCGCTATCGACCCAGCGACCTCGCCATGGCGGCGATGTGGTCCGGCGTCACCCGGCAGCAGCCCCCGGCGATTCCGGCGCCTGCGTCTACCCAATCGGTGACGTCCGTTGGAGCCGTGGGATCACCGGACCACACCCCACCGGTCCAGCTCTCGCCGCTGTTCGGGTACACAACTGCCGGTTGGCCGGACTCCGCCGCGGCGAGGCCCGCCAACACCACGGCATCCACTGGATCGATGCAGTTGGCACCCACAGCCACCACCTCATCGACACCTGCCGCCATCGCGAAGGCCTCCACCGCCGGCTCGCCCGACCTCAGCCGATCCCCCACTGCCGACACCGACAGCCACGCCGGCACTCCGAGTCCATCGACCAACTCCAGCAGGGCCTCCACCTCTCGAAGCTGTGGAATCGTCTCCAGCGCCAACACGTCGCACTCCGCCGCCAACACCTCGATCCGACGGGCGTGGAACTCCCGCAGGTCGGCCGACGGCACGTCATAGTCCCCGCGGTACTCCGAACCGTCATTGAGCATCGCGCCATACGGCCCGATCGACCCCACTACGAGGACGTCGCCGTCCGCATCAGCCCACTCCACGGCCACTTGCCGCGCGCTCCGGGCATCGGCCACCAACAACACATCGACTTCGCCAGCATCCAGCCCCACGGCCGCGAAGCCCTGATGCGACGCCTGGTACGTCGCGGTCGTCACCACCTGCGCCCCGGCCAACAGGAAGTCCCGCTGCGCACCGGCGATCTGGGCCGGATCCTCCAACATGATCCGCGCCGACCACAAGTGCCCGGACAGGTCCACCCCGCGGTCCTCCAGTCGCGTGGCCAGACCGCCGTCGAGCAGCAGCACCTCGGACGCCAGCCGCTCCCGCAGCCGCGCCACCGCGCCAGTCGAGCCCACCGGGGTCAGTCCGCCGCCTTCTCGTACCGGATGCCCGACCCCTCGCCCGATTCGTACACGACCTCGGGCGGCCCGACGATCAACGGGTCCGGCTCGCCAACCACGTCCTCGTCCTTGCCCGGGTACTCCAGGTTGCTCAGCACCCACCGAATTGCCGCCAGCCGACCGCGCTTCTTGTCGTTGCTGCGCACCACCGTCCACGGCGCCCACTCGGTGTCGGTGTTCTCGATCATCGCCTCCTTGGCCGCCGAGTAGTCCTCCCACTTGTCCAGCGACGCCAAGTCCATCGGCGAGAGCTTCCACTGCCGCACGGGGTCGATGCGCCGGATCGTGAACCGAGTCAGCTGCTCCTTGCGCGACACCGAGAACCAGAACTTGAACAGGATCACACCGTCGCGCACCAACATCCGTTCGAAGTCCGGCGCCGTCCGCATGAACTCCTCATATTCGTCATCAGTGCAGAAGCCCATCACCCGCTCGACGCCCGCCCGGTTGTACCAGGACCGGTCGAACATCACGATCTCGCCAGCCGTCGGCAGGTGCTTGATGTAGCGCTGGAAGTACCACTGCCCGCGCTCCTCATCGGTCGGCTTGGTCAGCGCCACCACCGTCGCGCCGCGGGGGTTCAGGTGCTCCATGAAGCGCTTGATCGTGCCGCCCTTGCCAGCCGCATCACGGCCCTCGAACACCATCACCACCCGCTGCCCGGTCTCCTTGACCCACGACTGCACCTTCAGCAGCTCGATCTGCAGCAACCGCTTGGTGATTTCGTACTCCCGGCGCGACATCCGCTCGGTGTACGGATACCCCTGCTTCCAGGTGTCGATCGGGGTACCGTCCGGGCCCAGCAGGATCGGGTCATCGACCTCGTCCAACGTGCCCTCCACCGAGAGCCCGGTGAGGCGCAACTCCTCATCGTCGAGGTCTTGCAAGCTCGCGATGAGATCATCCATCTCCAGCACGGATTCGGGCTCTGGGCGGCTCTTGGTCATGGGGGCTCCTAGTGGGATGGATGTCTGACCCCCATCGTGCCGTGCCGGATGCCGCAATGCCCACCAACATCCCATAAGTTCATGTAACCCACGGTGTCCCCTACAGTCGAGAGCATGTCGACCACCGCCACCGACAGTCGCCCGGAGCCCCACCCCGCAACCTCACCCAACTCGACCAGCAGCCACCCATGGTGGGCACTGGTCTCGCTGCTGGTGGGCATGTCGATGATCGTCATCGACGGCAGCGTGGTCAACGTCCTGCTGCCGGACATGGTGGACGACCTCAACCTCACCTCCACCGACGTGCTGTGGGTCAACTCGATCTACTCGCTGATCTTCGCCTCGCTGCTGATTCCCATCGGCCTGATCTCGGACAAGTTCGGCCGCCGGCGACTTTTCATGATCGGCACCCTGATCTTCCTGCTCGGCTCGTTCGGCTCCGGCGCCTCCACCGGCCCGGAGATGCTCATCTCGTTTCGCGCCGTGCAGGCGATCGGGGCCTCCATGATGCTGCCGAGTTCGGTGGCAATCATCAATGTGATGTTCGTCGGCAAGCAGCGGGCCGTCGCGTTCGGCATGTGGGGTGCCGTCTTCGGCGGCGCAGCAGCCCTCGGCCCGCTGCTGGGCGGCTGGCTCACCCAGGACTTCTCGTGGCGCTGGGCGTTCTACATCAACGTCCCGGTGGCGATCATCGCCACACTCGGCGTGCTCAAGTTCGTCCCGGAGAGCCGCATCGACAGTGTCGACAGCCTCGACCCGGTAGGGGTGGTACTGAGCGTCACCGGCCTGAGCCTGATCGTCTTCGGGCTCATCGAGGGCGAGCAATACGGCTGGTGGAACCAGTTGCAGCCGTTCACCGCCGGTCCGATCAAGATCGACGGTCACCTCTCGGTGGTGCCCGTGGCCATCGCTGTCGGCGCAGCACTGCTGGTCGCCCTGTTCTTCTGGTCCCGACATCGACTCGCAATCGGCCAAACTCCGCTGATCGACCTGCCGCTGTTCAAGATCCCGCGCTACGGCTACGGCAACCTCGTGGCCCTCGTGGTCAGTCTGGGCGAGTTCGGGATCCTGTTCGTGATGCCGCTGTGGATCCAGAGCGTCACCGGCTTCGACCCGCTCAAGACCGGGGTCATCCTCACCAGCCTGGCCATGGGGGCGCTGCTCTCCGGCGGAATGGCGCGGCACCTGTCCGCTGCCCTGGGACCGACGAATGTGGTGCGCCTGGGCATGAGCCTGGAGATTGTGGGCATCCTCGGCGTGGCCTTCACCCTCGAGCCCAACCGGAGCCCGTGGTGGCTGTGCATCCCGCTGTTCGTCTACGGCATCGGTCTCGGCCTCGCATCTGCGCAATTGACTTCCGTGGTCCTCGAAGACGTGCCACCTGCGGCCTCAGGCCGAGCCTCTGCGATGACCTCCACGTTCCGGCAACTCGGGTCAGCCTTGGGCAGCGCGATCCTGGGAGCGGTGCTGTTCGCCGGGCTCGGTCACTTCACCACGACGGACCTCGCGAGCGTGTCGTCGCTGCCGGCGGACAAGCAGGAGCAGATCGTCGCCGCGGTCAAGGGCTCCGCGGGCCAGGCGATCCCCAAACTCGAACAGATCCCGGGCCTGGAGAAGGAGACGCAGGCCGCGAAGGACGGCTACACGAGGGCCGCTAAGGACACCGCCTACCTGGCCGCCGTGTTCGTGTTCTTCGGCCTCATGGTGTCCCTGGGGCTGCCCAAGGATGAGCGCGACCCCGAGCCGGAGGCCGTGACCGACCCTGAGCCGGCCAACGCTCAGCCGTAGACGAAGGTCGTCTTCGTCCGAGGGTTCGGGTCCACCCAGTCCCCCAGACCGTGCTGCAGCACCTCGAGCACCTCGTAGGCATCCCTGGCCACCGACCCGCGGTAGTCCTCCTGGTCGTCGCCGTACTTGAAGCTGAACTCCACCACGACCGGGGTGGTGTCCTGCTCGCCCTCGTCGTACCAGACCACGAGTGCGCACTCGGCTGCGATGTCCCGCTTGCCTAGCAGCAACTGGGCCCCCTCCAGCACGACCTCCCGAGCGACGAAGTCGGATACCAGCACCAGCGGCACATCGGGGATCTCGTCGAGCTCCTCCGCCAGCCCGGGGAACAGATCGGCCACATCGGAGAGCTGCTCAAGCACATGCCCGGAGGCCAAAGGCGCCGTTGTGGAGAAGCTGAACACGCTCACGAAGGGCGGTTTGACGTCCTCTTCGAACTTCGTCTTCGCCTCACTCGCACCTGCGGAGTCGGCCACCGCCATGCTGCGGTCGGCGGCGACGTAGCGATCCGGGTGCCGGAACTTGAGCGTCACCTCACGCTCCCCGGTGTTGACGTCCTCCCGCTCGCGAACGATGTACTTGTCGGAATTGAGCGAGTGTTCGTCGGTGTCGAAGAAGCGAATCAACCGCCGCGCCTTGACCTCATCGAAGGTCCCCGCCGTCGGAATATCCAATGGCTCCAACGCGGCGGCGACGTCGGCCCAGAATCGTCCGACCGTGGCACGCATCGCAGCATCGTCGCCGTCGAACGCGCTCGGGGTCAACATCACCTTGTATTCACGGGAAGTGACATCGGTTCGTCGTGCCATCTCGGGGTCCTCCGCTGCGTCGGTGACGGTCGACCGCGGGGTCCGCTGATGGCCGGGCTCCGACGCTAGCACCGGGCTGTGGGCCAAGCACTGCCAAGAAGGCCTGATGAGGAGGACTCGGCAGCCTGCCAAGCCGTCTTGAGCGCGGTGCGGATCGACCCAAGAAATTCACCCGTTGGGCTTAAGTCCGCCCGAGGTCGGCCCGATAGTCCTGTTACACCGCAACCCGCGGAGCAACTCAGGAGGTGGCAGGGCGATGGCGACGATTTCCGCAGCGAAGATCGGCGGACGAATCGCGGCCATCGCAGCAGTCACCGCGGTGGCCGGCGTCCTGGCCACGGCTGCCCCGGCCCAGGCCGCGAGTGTGCCGACCACCACCTCCTGTGGCCCCACCTGCGTCACCTTTGCACCCCCCGCCGGCGTCGCCACAGGGGCTGCTGACGCCGCCGCCCCGCTCAACGCCACGCTGGCCAAACTTCCTGCCGGCTGGACAATGAATCTGCCGGCAGGCACCTACCGAGTGGCGCGGCCGGTGCAGGTCCCGGCCAAGGTCACCATCGCCGGTGCCGGCATGGACAGCACTCGCCTCCTGTTGGACCGTCGCAACTGGACCAAGTTCGGCTTCTCGTTCGTCGTCACCCCGGCCGCCGGCTCGATCAACTCGACGGTTCGGGACCTCACCATCGACGGCAACCGCGTTGCGGTCGACTCGGTCGGCGCCGCGCTCGCCCCGGCGGCCAACCAAGGTGGCGGAATCAAGACCGGCAACGGCTGGACCGTGCAGCGGGTGCGGCTGTCGAACCTGAACTACTTCAAGGTGTGGGCCAAGGACGTCACCGGGGTGAAGGTGCTCGGCAACAAGTTCGAGGACCTCGGTGCCGGTGTCAGTGGGGGCAACGACAACATCGGCGGGGGCGGCGTCACCGGAGTCGTCATGACGGGCAACCACTTCACCACCAGGTCCGTCGGCAACTGCATCGACTTCGTCCGCGGCAGCCGCCTCACGATCGCCAACAACCGCATCGAGGGCACCAGCCGCAACCCGCACAACCTCTACCTCGAGGGCGTCACCGACTCGACCATCTCGGCCAACACGCTGGCGTTCAGCTCGATCAGCGTGCAGTCCAACGGCAGCTACGCCTCTGCCACCGAGGTCCTCAACCCGCGCGGCGTGACCGTGACCGGCAACAGCATCACCGACCCCGCAGTGCAGGGCATCTCGTTGCGGTACGACCTCACCCGCGGGACGACCACCACCGGCGGCGGTAACGCGATCGTCAACAACACAATCACTCGCCCGGGCACCGTCGGCGTGATCACCATGGCGGCGGCCAACGGGCTGGTGACCACCGCCGACCGGATCGTCGGCAACACCGTCACGGATGCCTTCGCCCGCGGGACCGCCAACTGGAACTGCGGCTACGGCATGACCCAGCCCGCGGGCATCAGCGTCGGCGTCGCGCAGGGCACCGAGGTGAGCGCCAACAAGATCATCGAGACGCGCCCGACCCCGTTGACCAAGGTGGGCGTGCAATACGGCATCGCCTCCACCCGCGGGATCAAAGTCACCACCACGACGGTGACGCCCAACTCAGTGGTGCGCGTGGCCACCGCCGAACTTCGGGTGTGACTCCCCGCCGATCAGGGGTTCGGCGGCGTCGCGCCCGAGGGACTGGCGCCGGATTCGATCTGATCGAGGTAGGCGTCCGCCCCCGCCGCAGAAGCGTCGATGTAGGGGAATTGGCCCGGGTAGAGGGTCGCGATGGTCTGCAGCATGGTGAGGGTGGCCGTCTCGGCGTCGGGTGGGCCGCCGGAGGTGAAGGTGACCACAACAGCGCCCGATTTCGGCTCGGTGTACATCATAGTTCCGTAGCCCCACAAGTAGCCGGAGTGGCCCAACCAGCCGTTGATATTGCTCAGGCCGAGGCCGTAGGTGGGTGCGTCGGTGGAATCCGGGGGCAGTTGCGCCTCGAAGGTGGCCTGGTCGAGCAGGTCGCCCGTGCCCAAAGCCCGCGCCCAGGTGCGCAGGTCGTCGATGGTCGAGATGGCGAAACCCGAAGTGAAGGGCACCTGCGGGTTCTGCAGGTCGGCGGTGCGGGTGGTGCCCTCCAGCGTCATCACCCCGGGAACCGCCGGCTCGGGCAGCGCCGGGTCTACCGGGAACTGGGTGGTGGCCAGGCCTGCGGGTTCAACCACCTGCTCGAAGAGGACCTCGTTGGCCGGCCGCCCCGTGACCTGCTCAAGCACCCGTCCGAGCACGATGTAGTTGCTCGTGTTGAACAGTTGCCGCTCGCCGGGGGCATGTGTGGGGGGCAGCGAGCGAATGAGGTCCAGGGACTCGTCCACGGTCCAGGCCAAGTTGGGGTCGGCCAGGTAGCGGTCCATGAAGTCCTCGTCCTCGGTGAGGATCGGCAGACCTGCCGTCATGTCCATCAGCATGCGGATGGTGATGGCGTCACCGTTGGGGAGTCCCGTCACGTACTGGCTGACCGGTGCATCAAGGGGCAGCAGACCGTCGTCGGCCAGCCGCAAGGCGGCAACGGCAGTCATCGTGTTGGTGACGGTGCCGATTCGGAAGTGATCCTCGCGGGCAGCGTTGCCCTCGGCCAGGAAGATGTCACCCCGGAACGGATCCCAGACGGCGACCATCCAGCCGGCCGCGCCGAGCACCTCGTTGGTGCGCGCCACCTGCGCCCGAACCTCGTCGGTCTGCGCTTGGGTGAAGGCGGCGGTCAGGACCGTAGGTGTGGGGGTGGCCACAGCGCCGGCCGACGTGGGAGCAGATGCGGAACTCGAGGCGGCATCCCCGGTCCCCTCGGCACCACAACCCGCCAATGCGATCACGCTTACACCCGCCGCAGCGGCCACGATCACCCTGCGTCCCCGGGCCCGACTCGGCATACCGGCCAGTCTAGGGACGCCGGCAGCGGTGACCCGGCAGGGTCCGCGGTGCACCCTCAAGCACCCGGCGGCAACCGGCTACGATCACCACCACGGGGACATACTCGATGCCCCCAGGGCCTCGGGGCTCGTTGAAAACTCGATTCCGTGCGTGAATCCGGGGCCTGTGGGGGGACGCTGAAACGCGAAGGGGCCGATTTGGAAACGGGAATTTCGGGCAACGGGGGCGGCTATCGTGCTGGCGGTTGATTCGGTCGCTTTGCAGTTGATGCAGTTCCCAGGCGGCTCGCCGCGATGGCGGCCCGCCCGCGTATGTCGCTGGGTGTGGAACTCGGGAACAATCACCGCGCCACAAAGTCGCGGCCATCGTCAACATGGACAGTGCTGTGGTAAGCAACCATCGCAACTTGAACGGAGTGGCGTCACCACCTTTCGGCACCACCCGCCCCAGGTCTGAGTTCACCGGCGACTCGTACTTGAGGCGGTCATTCGCCCTCCTCCGGTTGGGAGGCAATGCTCAGGCCGAGCGTAGCCGCATGATCCCTGAGGTATTCCCGCAGGAAGGGCAACGCGTAGTCCACACGTCCCCGTCCGACCTGGCGGATCATGTCAGACTTGATGAGCCGATTGCGGTACTCGTTGACGTACTGCGGTCCGTTCTTCGTAATGCCCATGCGCAGTTGGATGTCACTGACGCTTGTAGGTCCGTCGTCAGCGGCCATGGCCGCGAGGAAAGTTCGATCCACTTCAGAGAGGTCCTGCAGAGCAGGTTCTTGAACCAGCGACCCAAAACGACGCCGCGCGGCATCTACACCAGCCCGGACGGCGTCGGAGTCAATCGCACCCTCGCGAGACTGCTTCCACACATGGAACCCCACAAGTTGGATGAGGAACGGGTAGCCCCCCGTCGCCTCAACGGCGGCTGTGAGTGCCTGATCCTCAATGTGCTTTCCAGATTGTTCGATCGGTTCCCGGAGAGCCTTTGCTACCGCCTCGGGTTGGACGTCGTTGAGTTCGTGACGGTCGGCACGCCGCATAAACGTGGTGATAGGGGCGTCAGTAAGTAGCTCGGAGATTGCCTGGGGTAGCCCAGCCATAGCGACGCCGAAGTCCCGACCCTCGCGAACCATGTGCTGAGTAATCGCCGCTACGACGGCGAGATCGTCGGCCCCGCTGCGTCGATGCACCTCATCCAAGGTCAGCACCAGGCCAGTCTCGTGCCGTGCCAGCGAATCCAGCAGACTGCGCAGGTCGGTAGAGAGGTCTCGATCGCCTTCCTCTGGCAACTGCGTTGTCACACTGATCGGACCGACTCTTCCCCCTGTAACGCGACGCCCCGTAGGCTCGACCCATTCCTTGAGGTACCGCACAATCGCGTGATGGATACGACCCACGAACCCGGGCGTTGCAGTCTCATCGATGACCAGCCAGCCGCTCTCGCGGGCGATGTTGCCAACCTCATTCAGCATGACGGTCTTGCCGACACCTCGACCCCCGGTGTAGATCGTGATGCGACCGGGGCTTCCTGGTCCGTTGTCTAGCGAGTCGGCCCACGCATCGAGAACGTCCTCTCGACCAACCAGAAGCGGCGGACTCGCGCCCGCAGTAGGCTTGAAGGGATTCCTCGACACCACAACTCCTCTTTTTATTGTTTTTTATTTGCCGCGAGCCTACCCGCCGGGTGCGCCACTAGTTGCACCGAATTGCTCCCATGTGAGCGTAATGGAGCACGACCGCGGACCGGTCGCCAGAGAGTGCTCAATCCGGTATGGGATCAACTCCCTCCGCACCAGGGCAACATGCCTGCGGCCTGTGCCTTCCCGCCGATCAAGGAAGGGCAACCTCATGCGCGACATCGTGAAGTTGTACAGGTATCCGACCTCACACAACTCGGCCCAGCGGCTCACTGTCACCCGCCACCCCCGACGCACCGCCAACGGCTGACGTCGCCGAGCCCACCGCGGTCGTCATCGCACAATCCGCTCAAGTGAAGGTGCGCCGCGAAAGGCAACCAACCACACCCCTCACCCGCGGCGACGACGGCAAAATCGTCGACGCCCGCAGGTCACACATCCATGAAGAGAAAGTAACCGTCGCCCTCAGCCAGAAGGCGCGGGCCATCGCCTCCGACCCCCGCTTCTGGAAGGCCGTCTACCGCAACTACATCCACACCCACCTACCCGACGGCATGGACCCCGCCCCCGCGAAGGCACCAGCCCGCCACCACCTGTCCCGCTTCCTGCGCAAATGGAAGCCAGACCAGTGGCAGCCCCACCGTGAAGCCGCCGCCGACCACGCCCTCCAGGTCGCCCACGACATGGGCCACTTCAACCCCGACCAGCCCTCAAATACAACGAAGTCGACCCGGCACAGTGGCTCACCATCGACGGCACCGTCTACGGCAGCCCCTCCAAACGGCGCAAAGACGACGGCGGACGCTACGACCCCGCCTCCGCCTGGCACGCCAAAGGCGGCGCCCCCGGCGGCCTCGCCTACGGCTCCAAATTCTCCATCTGCGAAACCATCACCGACCAATACAACGAACAACTCGTGCTCTCCGTCCAGCACGTCACCACCGGCGAA
>JAUPKO010000465.1 GCA_030837395.1 Actinomycetota bacterium
CGATCCATAGGCGAGCACTCGAGAGGCGCGCTGTACCGATCGTTCCCGCAGGGGTACTGACTGAGGCCTGGTGCGGGGGAACAGCCCGTCGCTGTCCCGGTTTCCCGCAGGTTGTCAGGTTGAGCCGCTGGATGCGAAATCTGCGCGCCCGCCTTCGGCCGTCGTCATGCGCCGGCCAGCACCACTTCGCGCTCCTCCGCCAGCCAAGCCGCGTAGCGCAGGGCTTGCAGGATGTCCTCGCGCTCGAGGTAGGGGTAGTCCGCCAGCAGCTCATCGATGGTCTGCCCCGCACCGATCTGACCCACGACCATTCCTACTGTGACCCTCAGTCCGCGGATGCACGCCCGCCCCCCCATGACCGTAGGTTCAGTGGTGATGCGGTCCAGCAGGCCCATCGGTCCCCCTTCTCGGAACTCATTGTCACGGTATCGGTTCGAGAACAACCATCCAATAACCTCACGAGTCTGCCTAGCGGGAGTTCTGCCACCCTCCACCCTCGTGCCTGGCGTGCGATCTTGATCTGGTTGCCCAGCACCTTCAGAGCGTCGCCGCTGGCACGTGGCGGAGCAACTCCGAACGGTTACCGGTCGCCGCGGGCTGCCGACTACTCCAACGTCGCTCGGTGCCTGCGCAGGACTCCTCCCACGATCGTCAGGCCGGTGCCCGAGGTCAGGCTTTCCGGGGCACCATGCGGACGCAGTGCACCCCGGGCGCGAAGGTTGACGAAGCCCGGGCCGTCATCGAATAGCACCCAGGAGAT
This sequence comes from Actinomycetota bacterium, assembly GCA_030837395.1. Lineage (GTDB taxonomy): Bacteria > Actinomycetota > Actinomycetes > S36-B12 > UBA10799 > JACJWR01. The sequence continues at coordinate 761 of JAUPKO010000465.1, forward strand.
CTGATCCTCGTCATGGCGCGGCCGGTATTGGAAGCCAGCAATCGCCGGTAGCCACGAGCGAAGGCTGGCGGCCCACTTCCTCGTTGTCTCGTACTCGTCTGCCTCGCATTTGGTGAGCGCCAGAGGCGCTCCTACTTGCGTGAGCGCTGGACCGTGGAGCAACAAGACCGGTAGGTCGCGCGTCACCTCAACCGTCGAAATCGATCGGTCGAATAGATCGTGAATGGGCACTACTCGCGCGACCCCGTCAAGCGGCAACCCCCGACAGAGGGTTTCCGCTATCGCCGATTCGTCAGAGACACCCAAATACGTGTAGCCGTAATCCCCGGCACAAGAATCGAACCGTCCTCCAGTCAGCCGTGACGGGCGAGCCCGGTGGTTGAACGCTTCCGGCGGGCGCGAGTTGCGATGCACCCGCCTCAGGAGCGAACCTGCTGGCAGTACACGAACCACGGGCTCTCCCTTGGGTGCCGTCGTCGGTGGCGCACCAAGCTGTCGAGTCACGGTCCAATCATTCGTATTCCGCCCCCGCCAGGACCATGAGGTCGCGCTCTCGGTCCGTGCCTAACAGGTCCTTGGGCGCGTCCCAGTCGAGTCGCGGGTTGGGACTCACCCACCACGACGACACGCCCCATGGGTCGTGCGTTCCATCCAGGTGTCGATTGACCTGGGCAACCGTGTCGCGTACCCGCCGCTCGACCAAATCGAACTGAAAAGCCGGGTAGAGATAGCGGTTACCTGAACGCACCCCAAGCAGCGCGCCCTTGCGCCGCAGGTCACTTGCGGCATCCCGCGGGTTAACCCCGGAGTGTCCGAGCGCGCTGGCCACTGCCGACGAGTCGTACATCTCTTCGTCTAGCACGGCCCGATGGGCCTCCGACTTGATCGCGATGTCCTCCAACACACCGTTGAGGTGCTCGCGAAGGTTCGCAGGAGCGCCGGCCAGGCTCTCGACTTCCGCGTCCTCGTGCAACAACGCACGCAGAAGAACCCCCAAGGTACGTGCCCGCTGGTCACCCGCGGACATTGCAATGACCGAGCACACGGTCGACACGAACTGTTCGGATTCGAGTGCGCCCAAGTCGGATTCGAGCTGATCCAAGTCAGACGGCTGGGCGCCATTTTCGGTCGAGCCTGCTGATTCGACTGGTCGGATCGGTCCACCCCGGGGTGCACCACTGGGTACGATTCTCGCCATTGGAACCTCCCTACAGATCCTACTATAGCGACATCATCGGAGTTGTAGGTAGACGTAACCGAGCGAGGCCGGCTAGCGGGAGTTCTGCCACCCTCCGCCCTCGCGTCTGGCGTGCGATCTTGAACTGGTTGCCCACCGCGATGAGATCAACGCCGGCATCAAGGCCGCGCTCGGGCAGCTCAACGGCACCGACACTGCGGCTGTCTCACTCATGACAGGTCTGGGCGCCGATGATCTCGATGGCCTCGGCGGCCTGCCCACGTAGGCGACCATTGGCGCCCGCTGGCTGTCGGACCTGATCACTAGATTCGGCACATGACCTCGGAACCGATCGGTGTGCGCACCCCGAAACGCTGCCTCGTTGACCTTGGGGCCGACCTACCGGACCTCGGTGTCCGACTGGCGCGAGCAGTGCGAGGACGACGTTCCCGAGGGCGCACGAGCGGCTCACTTTCCCCACGGCGCGTTGAGCGGGAATCTATACAGTTGCGGCTAGGGCGCCAGCTTGTTCCAGTGGATAATGTACTGCGGTCCGACCTCATCGCAGGTCACAATGGTGGCGTAGAAGGCATCCTCGCCGTCAGTCACGAGCCCCATCCGCGAGTTCACTTCCGCCGGTGTGACCGAGGTAGTGCCGCACAGTGGCTGGAAGCAGCCGCTCCATTTCACCAACTGGCATCTTCTGCGCTACGCCAACAGTTGACCCGCAACCAGCAGCCGGCTGGATCACAACCGGGCACGGCAAGTGGGTGCGAGTCAGGGTCTGACTGGAGTCGGGCCCGCACTGGAATTGTTGCTTCACGCGCGCTAGTTGCGGTCTGTATAGTTTTCTGTACAGTTGCTGGCATGGCCATCTTCGCTGACATGCACCCTGAGCGGACTCTTTCCGTCACCGCAGCCACGGGCCGCGGCGTCGCAG
>JAUPKO010000045.1 GCA_030837395.1 Actinomycetota bacterium
CCCACCCCCAGCGTCTGCACCGCCGGCCCCACCAGCACGTAACCCACCGGACCGGCGATGTAGGCCGCCGAGGTCAGCAACGCCACCACCCGCCCCCGCAGCCGGAAGGGAGTCCTGTTCTGCATCACCAGGTTGATCACCGGACCCACGGGCCCATACATGACCCCGGCCAGGAAGGCGCACGCCACGAACACCGCGAACGGCGGGAACAGGGCCATCCCCAGCACCGACACCCCGCTGAGCACGATCGCCCACGAGAAGGCCCGGCGCGAACTCCAGCCATGCCCACGCGAGGAGTACGCCAGGGCGCCGAGCACACCGCCGACGGACATCATCATGATGGTCACCCCGAGCCGCTCTGGTTGGTCCAGTTCCGAGAAGTACACCGGCAGGATCACCCCCTCGACCGGCAACCAGGCCCCGACGATCACCATGCTGAGCAGGGCCACCGCGCGCAACGTGCGGTCACGCCACACGAAGGAGATCCCCTCCAGCGCCCCCCGCCACACCCCGTCGGGCCGTTCGTGCTGCGCGGGTCGACCCGAGCCCGGCACCCGTAGGCCCGCGATCACGATGCTGCTGACCAGGAACATCGCTGCGGTGAACCAATAGGTGGGGGCGGCGCCGAACAGGCCCAGGGCGAGGCCACCAACGCCTGGGCCCACGAGGTAGCCCACACCCCAGACGGCCTCGTGAATCCCGTTGACCCGTTCCCGCGTCATCCCGGTGGCGGCGGCCACCTCCGGCAGGACAGCTTCGCGCGCACTCACCCCGGCCGGATCGAACACCGCGCCGAGCACCGCCAACGCCGCCAACAGCCAGAACGTGAGGCCGGTCGTCGCGGCGAAGATCGGCACCAGTGCCGCGGAGATCATCGACAGCACGTCGGACACCATCGCGACCCGCCGACGGCCCACGATGTCCACCACCACGCCGGCGAACAGGAACGACAGCGCCAACGGCAGCACGGTGATCGCACCGATGGCCCCGGCGGCCGCGGCTGATCCGGTGAGTTCGAGCACGAGCCAGGGGAAGGCGATCATGGTGATCCCGTTGGCCACCGCGCTGAGCAGTGTCGACGACTCCAGGATCACCAGCGGCCGAAGCCGACGCCATGCCCCCTCCTCCGGGGCACCCAACTAGCTCGCGCCGCCCACCTGGACAGCGGCCCCGGCCTTGAGGTCGCGGACCACGATGTGCTCGGCGATGAAGGAGACGAACGGCACGGTGCCGGCCAGCATCACCAGCAGGGTCTTGACGACCGAGAACTTGGCCTTGAGCGCCAGATCGATCACAGTCAGCAGGTAGAGCACATAGAGGAAGCCGTGCAGCGGCCCGACCGTCTCGACCACGATGGGCTCGTCGAAGCCGTACTTGAGCACCATGCCCGCAGTGAGGATCAACAGCACGACCCCAACGATGTAGGCCATGATCCGGTATCTCGTCAGCGCACCTGCCATGGGCAATGACGTTACCCGTCCGCCGCCGGGGCGCCCCGGCCGCCCTCGGGTGGCTCAGCGGGGCCCGCGAACGGATCGAACCGCACACGCCCGCCCGTCACCGGATCCCGCACCGACACCGGCTGCGTGGTCGCCGCGGTGGCGATATCGGCCACACCCTCGACGGCTCGCCCCTGCATGCCGGTCGCCGACTCGGCCTGACCGCCCTCGGCCGGGTGCGAATCGGCCGACTCCTGTGCCGCCCGCTCCGCCGCCAGTTCGTCCCGCATGAACCGCCACCAGAACCAGACGCCTACCACGGCGAAGATCACCCAGTTGATCGCATAGGCGTAGTTGCGCCAGACCTGCACCGGCGCGCCAGGGGGGTGGGGCTGCGAGGCGACATCCCACTGCCAGATCGCCAGCCGCAGGCACACCACAACGACAACTGCCCACAGCACATGCCAGAGCAGCCACCGACGCGACAGCACGTACCGGATCACTGGTCGAACGGCCCCGACCTGCCGGCACTGTGACCATCCGGCGTCACCCCGGCGCCGGCGCCCTCGACGGGGCCGGCCGGTGTCGGACCCCCTGCTCCGGCATTCAACCGGGCCGCAGCCTTGCGCCGCTCAGCTTTCGTGGCGTACTTGGGTAGCGGGCGCACGCCGCCAGGCAGCGCGGAGTCGTCGAAGTCGATACGCGAGAGTTGCTTGCGCATCGAGTAATACAGAAACACCACCGCGCCGATCATCGCCACCAGCGCCAGGAAGCCCAGCACGCCGGGGGTAACTCGGTTGGGATCGACCGCCACATCGATCGGGCTGGGCAGCGGGCTCGGATTCACATCAACTCCGATCGTCGTGGGGCACACCACACGAGGTCACCGGCCGCGGTGTCCACCGTGATGCCGGCGAAGAGGTCGTCCTCGGGCAGCGTTACCGGAATCCGCCTGGCCGCCAGTTGGAAGTCCTCGGTGGGCCATGCCTGAGCATGGGCATCGCGTGGGATCGCGAACCACCGGCCGGTCGGGTCCACCTGAGTGGCGTGGGCCCGCAGTGCTGCCTCGCGCAACTCGAAGAAGTCGGCGCACTCCACCCGAGTGGTCACCCGATCGCTCTTGGGCGGGCGCTCACCCCACTCGGCCAGCCACTCGCCGAACGGCGACTCCACCCCCACCGCGAGCGCGGCGTCGTGCAGGCGCTGCAACCTCTCCAGGTGGAAGGTGATGTCGTAGTACAACTTCAGCGGGGCCCACGCCGGCAACGGCTGACCGTCCTCGCCGAGGACCGTGACTGCCGGGTCGGCGGCCCGTTCGAACGCCAGCGCGGCAACCTCGTGGGTGCGCACGTGGTCGGGGTGGGGGTAGCCGCCGATCTCGTCATAGGTGGTGATCACGTGCGGACGAAAGGCCCGGATCCGGTTCACCAAGGGCGCCGTCACCTCGGCCAACGGCAACGCAGCGAACGACCCCTCCGGCAACACCTGGTCAGTGTTCGGCTCCGGGAAACCCGAGTCCTCGAAGCCGAGCCACGTGTGTTGCACACCGAGGATCTGCGCCGCCCGGGCCATCTCCTCGCGGCGGACTTCGGCGATATCCCGCCCACCGAGGTCAACCGCAGGATTGAGTAGGTCGCCGCGCTCGCCCCCGGTGCAGGTGACGACCATCACCTCGACGCCCTCACGGACGTATTTGGCCATCATCGCCGCGCCCTTGCTCGACTCATCGTCGGGATGGGCGTGCACGGCCATCAGCCGCAGTCCTTGTGCCACTGTCGTCCTCACTTCCCGCAGCCCGGGAGTCGCAGTGGGGCCGGTCCGCCCGCACTGTGTAAGGCTAGTCTCGCAGCCGTTGATGACGTCGGCGAAAGGAGCCTGGACTCGTGGTAGACATGCGCACCCTGCCGCCGGACCTGCAGCGCCGGTACGGCGTCAGCCGTCGCTCCACCTGGTCAATGATGCTGGTGGGCTTGCTGGCCGCCGTCATGGTGGTGGCCGGGGGCTTGACCGCCTGGCGGATCGCCACCCCGGACGTCCGCGCCAAATTGCTCACCTGGTCGGTCGAGCCTGATCACACGCGGGTCACCTGGGAGGTGCGCCGCGACGGCCGCAGCGAAGTTGTGTGCGTGATCAGAGTCGGGGACGCAAACCGGCACGATGTGGGCTACGCGACGGTTACCATTCCTCCGGGTGCCGACTACGAGCAACCCAATTACGACGTGCGGACCCGGGCTCCGGGCCGGATCGTGGAGCTCCTCGGATGTGCTGCGGGCAAGGCGCCCACGGTGCAGCCACCCGAGTTCCCGCCCGGCACCGAGAACCCGCCGCAACCGTGGAGCCCGGAGGGACAGACATGACCGAGATCACGTACCTGAGCCAAGAGGCCTATGACCGTCTGCAGGAGGAGCTCGTCTACTGCGAGGGGCCCAAACGCAAGGAGATCTCGGCCAAGATCGAAGCTGCGCGGGCCGAGGGTGATTTGAAGGAGAACGGCGGCTACCACGCCGCCCGGGAGGATCAGGGGCACAATGAGGCGCGCATCCGGCAGGTGCGCTACCTGCTGGAGAACGCCCGGATCGGCCGCCCCGAGGATGCCGCCGAGGGCGAGGCGACGCACGGCACGATCGTCACCATCCGCTTCGCCGGGGAGACGGAGACCGAGCGCTACCTGCTCGCCTCGCGGGAGGAGGCCGCCCACGTGACCGACGTCGAGGTGATCTCGCCGTCCTCACCGCTGGGATCGGCGCTGCTCGGCGCCCTCAAGGGCAACACGGTGACCTACGACCTGCCCAACGGACGGCAGGCCAGCGTCGAGATCGTCGAGGTCGAGGACCGCTGAGGAACAGGGACGGAGTCGACCGCGGGGGAACCCCGAACCTCGAAGGTCACTGACCCGGTTCCGACCCGGGGCTGTGGATATCGCACGACGCCGGGCCGCGCAATCTGCCTACGCTTCTCGGTAAGCACTCGCCGATAGGGCGGCGGGGCTGCTACCGGGGGGTTCTCGTGGGCGCACCACGTACGTCAACATGTCCTGTTCCGTCGGCCGGACTGGTCGGTCCCGGCCGTCTCACCGTGCTCGGTCGCGGCTTGGCCGCGGTGGTCGCCGGGCTGCTCGCCCTACTTGGGGTCCTCCCACTGGCCTCCTCTTCGGCGGCAGCGGATCCGCCGCCGGTGAGCCTGGCGGTGGCGCCAGCGACGGCGCCACCGGGCACGGAAGTGGCCGCAACGGCGACCGTCAGCAACCCGACCGGCGTGCCGGTCACGGCGTCCGCTACCACCGCCGTCCCGGCCGGCACCGAGCTGCGCCGGGCGACGCCGCCCGCCGGCTGGGACCTGGAGTACTCCA
>JAUPKO010000466.1 GCA_030837395.1 Actinomycetota bacterium
GGTGATCAGCAGCACCGACCAGAAGTTGCGGGCCCAGTGGCGCTTGTCCCGTGGCGACTTCGCCGGTTTCGTGCTGCTCGGCTGTGCAGCCGTTTGGGTCGCGGTCTGCGCGGCGAGCTCGGCGCGCAGACGGGCGACCTCTGCCTCCAACTCCCGGACAGAGGCGTCCGGATCCGATGGGGTGCTGGAATCGCTGGGCAGGGGCATTGGGGAGGGTCTCCAAAGGGAAATCGGTCAGAGCACGGGACCCCACGACCATAGCCAACCCTCGTCGACCGTGTGACCCCCGCAATGGGGGAACAGGTGCCGCATCTTCAAGAACGTGACGAGGGCAGGTAGGGGCTACTATCGGCGTGCAGGAGCAATCGCGGGATCATGGTGGTGTGACCGGAGGAGCGGGTGGGCGATAGTCAGGGACGCACGGAGGCGGATGATCTCGTCCCGCCGTCCAAGTTGCGCCCGTCCCGTTCGGGGCTGCACACCATCGAGCGCACAGCGCTGCTGGACCGAGCCGAGGTGCGCAACGCCGACGTGGTCTGGCTCGTGGCCCCAGCCGGCTACGGCAAAACCAGTTTCGGTTTGCAGTGGATTGCTCATTCCGGGCAGGCGTCGGTCTGGATCAACCTCGATGGCACTGATGACGACCCCCTGGTGTTCATTCGCACGGTCGTGGCGGCCCTCGACCATCAGCTCGAGGCCGGGATTCAGATGCCGGGATGGCTTGATGGTCACGAACCCGAGTACACGCAACGGACGCGGCCATGGTTCCTCGGGCAGATCGCCCGCCTGGGCCAGCTCGTGAATCTCGTATTCGACGATATCCATGAGGTCGCCAGCGGCGCCACCCTCGATCTCATCGCTGCCACTGTCGAGAACGTGCCAACGGGAAGTCACGTCATGCTGATCTCGCGGCAGGCAACCGGCCTGCCAATCGGGCGATGGCGCGGGCAAGGCCGGCTGGTCGAGTTGGGTGCGACGGACTTGGCCTTCACACTGGCTGAGACCGCCGAGGCCGCCGCGGCCTTCGGAGCTGATGTCAATTCCGTCGGCGTGAGCTTGTTGCACGACACCACCATGGGCTGGCCGGTGATGGTCTATCTGGTGTCCACCGGTAGCAGCCCGGTGTCCCGCCGAGTTGCCACGAGCGAGGCGGTGGAGGAATACGTCGGCGAGCAGGTGCTGCGGGGCCTGCCGCCGCAGTTGCAGGAGTTTTTAGCCTGCTGCGCCGTCGTGGAGGTGGTCGATGCTCGCCTCGCTGCCGAACTCACCGGTCGAGCTGACGCGGGGCTGCTGTTGGCAGACGTGGCGGAGCGCACGCTACTGGTCGGCGAGGTCGAGGGCGGCTACCGTTACCACCCGCTGCTGAGGGAGTACCTCCGGCATCGGTTGGAGCGTGATCAACCGGCGACAGCGGCCCAGCTGCACGCGCGGGCGGCGCGTTGGTACCTGACGCAAGGTGACGCGGACGTGGCGGTGCACCATGCCATCGCCGGCGACGACCCCGACGTGATTGCGGAGGTCGTGTGGCCATCTGCCCGAATCGCGCTTTTGCAGGGGCGTCCTTCGTCGGTGGCCAGGTGGCTCGCGCAACTGCCGCCCGACGTGCGAGCGGGGCGAGTCGAAATGTCCTTGACCGAGGCCTGGGCGGGGTTGGCCTCGGGTGACTACGGTGCCGCGGCGGTGCACACGAGGTCGGCGGTGGCAGCCATGCCCGCCGGGTGGCACGGCAGGATCGCGGAACTGCCCTCGGCGCCCTGGGTGGCAATGTTGGTGGCGGTTGCCGGACAGGGCGGGCCGGTCGTTGCCGCCGGCCTCGCTGCCACCGCGCTGGACGCGTTGCAGCCCGATGATCCGAGTCGGCCGTTGGCCAGGATGATCGAGGGTGTCAACCTTGCCCTCGTCGGCGATGCGCGCGCCGTCGAGGCGCTGTCCGAGGCCGCTGCCATGGCCGAGGCCCTCGAGGTTTCGACGACCGTGGTCGAGGCCCGGTCGTTGCTGTCGGTGGTGCTGGTGGCGCAGGGACGTGGCCCCGAGAGCGAACGTGCCTGTGAATCCGCCCAACAGCGTCGGCGTGATGCTGGCCTCAGCGGCCAGCAGAGCACGCGCGCCATCCTGTTGCTGGGCGACGTCGCTCAAAGCGGACGCCGGGGCTCGCGGCGGGGCTTGTCTGACGTCACAGAGGAGTTGGTTCAGCTTCGGCTGACCGTCGGCCGCGTCCTTCCCTGGTTCGCGACGTTGACCGCCGCAGTGCTGGCGTACGCGTGGGCGCGGGTGGGTGAGGTGGAGCAGGCCCAGGGATATCTGCGGCTCATCAGCTCCGGTGACCCCTTGGCCGCTTTGGTGCTGCCGCGCTGGTTCGCCGACAGCGCCCGCGACGAGGTAGCCCGAGCGATTCCGCTGGCGCAATTGACCAGGGCCGAGCGTCGGGTCTGGGAGTTGCTGATCGGGCGGCAGACCATGGCCGAGATCGCCGACGAACTGTGCCTGTCGAGGGAGACTGTCAAGAGCCACGCCAGTTCCATCTATCGCAAACTCGACGTGGCCTCGCGCCGGGAACTGCACGACCTCGCCGCGCAGTGGTCGTCGACTGAGGTGCTGCCCGGTTACGGGCGGTAACGCCGCGCACCCCGGCCGACACGCCCGACGCACCGGCCGGGTTGCACGTCGCATCGCTGTTACGTTCATCCCCAACACAGTGGGGAGAGAGCCATCGACGGCATTACACGCAGGTACCGGCAGCGGTTGTTCCTACGCCTGGGGGTGCCTGCCGCCGCACTTGCTGTGACCTTTGCGGCGGTAGAGGGTGGCGCTCCGTTGACGCCCCCTGACGAATCCTCGAGCGCGGCCTCGGCCACGGCGCTCGCCCAGGCCTCGGCCATCGCCGACCGCCCGCACCAGCGCCGTGCCACGGCGCTGCCGGCCCTGGCGGTGGTCCAGGTGAGCGCGCCGCTGGCGAACGGCGACGGCCTGGACGAGGCGCGGGCGAAGCTGGCCGCGGCGTCGCAAGCGGTCGCGGCCGCGCAAGCCGCCGTCGACGACGCCACCGGTGAGGTGCCAGCCGCCCAACTTCGAGTGGATACCGCAACCGAAGCCCAGTTGCGCTATGACGGCGAGCAGCGGCAGGCAGCGGCCGATGTGATCCGCGCCACCGACCTGGTGGCGGCGCAGGAAGTCGCCGTGCAGCAGGCTCAGGGGCAGGTCGACGAGGTCACCACCCGAATGGCCGGAGCCGTGCGCTCCACCTACATCAACGGCGGCGAGAAGTCCGAGTTGGCGATTGTGTTGGAAGCCCAGGATCCGGCCGATGTCGTCGGTTCGGTCGAGGCGCGTGATCGGGCCGCTCGCGGGAACTCGAACCTGTTGGGCCAGCTCACCGAGGCCAAGGCCGCGCTGGTCGCGGAGTTGGCGCAGCTGCAGCAGGCGCAGGAGGCCGCGGCGGCACGGCAGCGTGATTCCGACGCCGCAGTCGCCCAGGCCCAATTGGCGCTCGATGAGGCGAAAGCCGCCAGGGATTCGCTAGCCGCCTTGGTGGCTGAGCGGACGGCAGCTCTGGCCGCGGCCGGGGTGGCCGAGGCCGAAATGCAGAAGCTCTACGACCGCCTCATGGCCGAGAAGGCAGCCGCCGAGGCCGCTGCCGCAGCGGCCGCCGCCCAAGCCGCCGCAGAGAAAGCAGCGGCCGAGAAGGCAGCGGCGGAGCAGGCAGCGGCGGAGCGCGCCGCTGCCGAGCGCGCCGCTGCACAGAAGGCTGGTGCTGCGGCCGCGAGTCCGGTCACCCCCAACTCTGCGGGGGCGACTCCCGCGGCTGTCGGGGGCACCAGCGCGACTCGCACCGGCCAGGCCGCAGTCGACTTCGCCATGGGCTTCGTGGGTGCCGGTGAGGAATTCCGCGGGCTCTGCCTCACCTTCGTCGACAACGCCTATGCCCCCACTGGTGGTCGGGTCGGCACCGCCATCGAACAGTGGGATCGGGCCAATGCCGCCGGTCACGGGCACCCTGGCGACCGCAATCCGCCGGTGGGTGCGCAGGTGTTCTGGCAGACCAGCGACCCAGCCCGGCACGCAGCCATCTACGCAGGTGGCGGCATGGTCATCACCACCGAGGCCTACAACGGCCGCGTCGGCCTGGTGACCATGGAAGCGGTCAACAGTTGGGGGCCCTACATCGGTTGGGCCACACCGTTCTACGGCTGACCCCTCCCCGGGGCCGGGCTCGGTGGGCCGGTCGACCGGTGGGACCGCCGGCTAACTGGCGCAGGCGGCGGTCCTGTTGATAGTTGCGTCGTGCATCAGCACCGGCACTCCGGTCGGGTCCTCCGGCGTCGGCTTGGTCCACTGCACGTCCGTCTCGAGCACCTTCGCGCCGTTGTCGACGGCCTGCGTGAAGGCGCCGAGCGAGTTCTCGCTGACGTCTGCCTCACCACCACCGCGGTGGGCCACCA
>JAUPKO010000467.1 GCA_030837395.1 Actinomycetota bacterium
ATCCTCCACCGGGGTGATCGCGGAGTTCGCCACCACATCGCCGGGCCCTGCCCAGTTCAGAATCGACGTCGGTGTGAGCGGATCGCCCTCACGCGCCGGCTGCATCCGCAGATGCCCCGCCGTCGTCGGCGTGGTCACGGTCGCGTTATAGACCACACCCACGACTGTGGTCAGATCGACGAGCCGCCCGGACTGAGTCAGGTCCACCGTCGCGGTGGCACTCGCAGCCATCACCTGATCGAACACCCGCACCGGAGTAACGACCGTGCGCAGCCGACCGAACTCAGGCCCGGTCGCACCCGCTGCCGGCACATAGAACCCGGTCACGTCCAGAAACACCTTCGCCGTACTGCCTGCGATGTGAACTTTGAGCGTGCCCTCGGGGGCGATCTTGACCGAGATTCCGTTCGCCAGCCGCTCCCCTCGCTCCCAGTTCAACACCGACGTGGGATACGCAGGCTGATCAGGCACATTGCCCGGGAAGATCGACGCGTGGCCGGGACCACTCGGATCGACCACTGTCACATTGACCGATACCGCCGTGGGATCCGTCGGAAACCGGCCGCCCAAGTCATGCAGATCAAACGTCTTGGTCTCACCAGCCGCGAACTGCACACCGTTGGCCAGCCGCTCCGGGGCATTCAACGCCCGAAACACCGACCCCGACAGCGGCACGGTGGTCGTGTTGAGTAACACGCTCACGCTGTTGGCGGTGGAGTTAGCCGTCAACACGTCCAACAGACCGTCCGCATTCATGTCACCGGTCACCACACCGATGGGCCCGCTGCCCGCAGCGAAGGCGGCGAATCCCTCGAAGGTGCCATCACCCTTGCCCACCAGCACGCTCACGTCGTCACCACCGCAACCGCCAACGACAAGGTCGGCGATCCAGTCGCCGTTGACGTCATGAGCCGACATCCGTGCAGGCGACTGGAACCCGTTGACCATGTGGGCATCGCTGACCGTGAAGGAGCCGTCACCGGTGCCCAGCAGCACCTGAACCCGACTCGTGTCACTTCCCCGTGTGACGCCCACTGCCGCGTCGGGCACGCCGTCGCCGTTGAAGTCAGCCACGGCCACCGAGGCGGGGCGATCGAACGCGGAGTAGGTCAACCGCGGCGCGAAGGTCCCGTCGCCGTTGCCCATCAGCACGCTCAGCGTGTGGTCGGTACTGTCGGGGGTGAGCACGTCGGGGCGACCGTCCCCGTTGAGATCGGCCAACGCCACATCCAGCGGCTGACCCCCAGCCGCATACGTGGTCCGCGGCGCGAACGTGCCATCCCCGGCACCCAGGAACACCCCCACCACGCTCTCGGTGACACTCGCCACGAGAAGGTCCGGGCGATGGTCACCGTTGACATCGCCCACCGCCACCCCCCGCGGCGCAGCGCCCGCCTCGTAGTCCGCCTTGACCGCGAACGTGCCGTCCCCGCCACCGATCAGCACGCTCACCGTGCCGGCCCTGTTGTTGGTCACCACCGCATCGAGGCGACTGTCACCGTTGACATCCGCCAGCAGTACCCGCACAGGCTCCCCGCCGGTCGGGAAGTCGACCCCGGGCGAGAAATTGCCGTCCCCTCGCCCCCGAAGGTAGGTCATTGTGTCGCTGTAGAAGTTGACCGCGACCGCATCCAACATGCCGTCCCCATCCACATCACCGACCGCCACATCGAACGGCGACAACCCCACGGACGTGTTGATCGGCGGACCGAGCATCACGGCCGGGTCGGCCACCGCCGGACCAGCCACCGACGTCACCAGCAGCGACATCACACCAACAACTGTTGCCACCCGCCGAAGTCCCATGTTTCAGGCCTACACCCGGCATCGAAAGCCGGTCAAGGCGCCCTGTCGCAGGTAACACCGCGGGGCGTCAGCCCACGAAGGGGTCGATCCCGATCGCCAGGAACAGCAGGGCCAAGTAACTGATGGAACCGTGAAACAGGCGCATCGGCTTGACGTCCGGCGGCCCGCCGTTGGCAGCCACGTGGATGCGGTGCAGCAAGGCATGCGCCTCATAGAGCCACAGCACGCCCAGCGTCACCGCCGTGACCGTATAGATCCAGCCCATCGGGGCGACCGGGATCAGCACCAGTGATGCCGCGACCATGACCCACGAGTAGATGACGATCTCGCGGCCGACTCGGGTCATCGAGGCGACCACAGGGAGCATGGGCACCCCGGCGGCCTCGTAGTCGGCGGCGAACCTCAGTGACAGGGGCCAATAGTGCGGCGGCGTCCAGAAGAAGATGATGGCGAACATCACCCACGGCGCCCAGGCCAGCGAATCGGTTACCGCCGCCCAGCCGATCAGCACCGGGAAGCAACCCGCTGCACCACCCCACACGATGTTCTGCGGCGTGCGCCGTTTGAGGCCCATCGTGTAGATCAAAACGTAGAACGCGATGGCCCCCGCCGCCAGCAGCGCGCTGAGCACATTCGTGGTCGCCGCCAACCACAGCACCGACAACACCGACAACACCCAACCGAACACCAGCGCGGCCCGCGGCGAAACCTCTCCGGTCACCAACGGCCGACGCCCCGTGCGCACCATCTTGGCGTCGATATCGCGATCGATGAACGAGTTGAGGGTGTTGGCCCCGCCGGCCGCCAGGGCCCCGCCGATGAGCGTGGCGACCAGCGTCCACAGCGGGGGGAAGCCGCCTGCGGCCAAGAACATCGTCGGCACCGTGGTGACCAGCAGAAGTTCGATGATGCGCGGCTTGGTGAGCCCCAGATAGGCGCCGAAAACGCCCCTGGACCGGCTGCCGGCGGAGTCGCCGGCCGTCGGCACCGATGGTGCAGCAGTCACATCCGCACCTTTCACCCGGGGTTCATGAGCTGGAGGCCCCCAGTGTATTGCCGGTACTGCCCTTCAATGGCTCCCGCCCTATAGGCTTCCCGCGACCGGGCCCGGCACCACCGGCCGATGCCCCCGCCGACGATGCGTCTTGAAGGAGCAACAGTGGCACTGGAGTGGACCGATCTCGACCGACGCGCAGTCGACACCGCACGGGTATTGGCGATGGACGCGGTGCAGCACACTGGCAATGGTCACCCGGGTGCTCCCATGGCGCTGGCGCCCGTGGCCTACCTGCTCTATCAGCGGATCATGCGCACCGACCCCAATGACCCGCATTGGCTCGGCCGGGACCGCTTCGTGCTCTCGAACGGACACGCCAGCCTCACCCAGTACACGCAGCTCTACCTCGGCGGCTACGGCCTTGAACTGTCCGATCTGGAAGAGTTCCGCACCTGGGGCAGCCTGACTCCCGGCCACCCGGAGTTCGGCCACACGGTGGGGATCGAGACCACCACAGGCCCCCTGGGTCAGGGCATCTCCACCGCGGTCGGCATGGCCATGGACGCCCGCTTCGTGCGCGGGCTGCTGGACCAGTCTGCGGACCCCGGCCTGAGCCCTTTCGACCACCGGATCTACGTCATCGTCGGTGACGGCTGTCTGCAGGAGGGGATCTCCAGCGAGGCGAGCAGTCTGGCCGGCCACCAACAGCTCGGCAACCTCATCGTCATCTATGACGACAACCACATCACGATCGAGGGCAACACCAACCTCACCTTCACCGAGGATGTCCTTGCCCGCTACGAGGCGTACGGCTGGCACACCCAGCACGTCGACATGCTGCCCAACGGCGACGTCGACGTGCACAGCCTGCACGATGCGATCCTGGCCGCGCAGGAGGTCGTCGACCGCCCGAGCATCATCCGTACCCGGTCGATCATCGGCTGGCCGGCACCCAACCTGCAGGGCACAGCCAAGGCCCATGGCTCGGCCCTCGGCACCGCCGAGGTCGCCGCCACCAAGGAGGTCCTCGGCTTCGACCCGGCCAAGGACTTCGCCGTCGACCCGGAGGTGCTGGCCCACACGCGTCAACTGCGCGAGCGAGGTGCCCAGGTGCACGCGGCCTGGGACCAGCAGTTCGGGCAATGGCGCGAGCAGCGCGGCGCCCTTGCAGAGTTGCTCGACCGACTGCGCGACCGGCGCCTTCCGGCGGACTTCAGCGAGGCGATCCCGGTGTTCGCGGCCGGTGACGACATGGCCACGCGGTCGTCCTCTGGCAAGGTCATCAACGCCATCGCGGCGGTCCTGCCCGAGTTCTGGGGCGGCTCGGCGGACCTCGCCGGCTCCAACGACACGACCATTGTCGGCGCCAAGTCGTTCGAACCGGAGAGCGACCTGGCCACCGTGCCCGATTCGTCCACCTTCGGCCGACTCCTGCACTTCGGAGTCCGCGAGCACGCCATGGGTGCGGCCCTCAACGGCATCGCCATCGGCGGACTCACTCGCCCCTTCGGCGGCACGTTCTTCACGTTCTCCGACTACATGCGCGGGGCCGTGCGGCTGGCCGCCCTGATGGATATCGGCGTCACCTACGTCTGGACCCATGACTCGATCGGCGTCGGCGAGGACGGCCCCACCCACCAACCGGTGGAGCACCTCGCCGCGCTTCGAGCCATGCCCAACCTCGAGATGGTGCGCCCGGCCGACGCCAACGAGGTGGCCATCGCCTGGCGGACGATCCTGGAACGGGGCAAACCGACCGGGCTGGTCCTCACCCGGCAGTCCGTGCCGACGGTAGACCGGGCGGTCTACGGCTCGGCAGAAGGTGTAGCCAAGGGCGGGTACGTGCTCTCGGACTGCGAGGGCACCCCGGCTGTGCTGCTGCTGGCCACCGGCTCGGAGGTGAGCATCGCCCTCGGTGCCCAGAAGGCGTTGGCTAGCGAGGGAATCGCCTCCCGCGTGGTGTCGATGCCCTGTCTGGAGTGGTTCGCAGAGCAGGACCAGACCTACCGCGCCGAGGTGATCCCACCGGCGGTGAAGGCGCGGGTGTCGGTCGAAGCAGGCGTCGCCATGCCCTGGTACCAGTGGCTCGGGGACGCTGGCAAGGCCGTTGCGATCGATCACTTCGGCGCGTCCGCTAACGGCACGTTGCTGTTCCGGGAGTTCGGCTTCACCGTCGACGCTGTGGTGCGCTCCGCCAAGGAGTCCATCGCGGCTGCCACCGCCTAATCCGCTGCCACCCACCCACCTCATGGAGCCCACCCACATGACTGACAACCTCGCCGCCCTCTCCGCTTTGGGCGTATCCATCTGGCTCGACGACCTCGACCGCGGTCGGCTGTCCGGCGGTGGGTTGGCCGACCTCATCGCCGACAGCCACGTCGTCGGCGTCACCACCAACCCGTCGATCTTCGATCACTCGATCACCACTGGGGCGACCGCCTACGCCGAGCAGCTGCATGACCTCGCGGTGCGCGGTGTCGACGTCAACGAGGCCGTGCGATCGCTGACCGCCTTTGACGTGCGCTGGGCCTGCGATCTGTTCACCCCGACGTTTGCCGCGAGCGGCGGAGCCGACGGCCGCGTATCGATCGAGGTCGACCCTCGGCTGGCCCGCCACACCGAGGCCACCATCGCCGAAGCCAAAGCGCTGTGGTGGCTGGTCGACCGACCCAACCTGCTGGTCAAGATTCCGGCTACCGTCGAGGGGCTGCCGGCCATCACGGCAGCGCTGGCGCAGGGCATCAGCGTCAACGTCACGTTGATCTTCTCGGTTGCTCGATACCGTGAGGTCATGGATGCCTACATGGCTGGGCTGGAGCAGGCGTCCGCCAACGGCCACGACCTCTCGACCATTCACTCGGTGGCGTCGTTCTTCGTCTCGCGGGTCGATTCGGCAGTCGACGCCGCGCTGACCGCACTCGACACGCCCGCGGCCACCGCCCTGCTGGGTCAGGCCGGCATCGCCAATGCTCGGGTGGCGTGGGCCGCCTACGAGCAGGTGATCGCTGGGGCACGTTGGCAGGCGCTGGCAGCCAAGGGCGCCAACCGGCAGCGCCCCTTGTGGGCCTCCACCGGCGTCAAGAATCCTGCCTACCCGGATGACCGCTATGTGGTGGAGCTGGCCGCACCCGGCTGCGTCAACACCATGCCGGAGAAGACCATGGACGCTGTGCGCGGCCACGGCAACGTCACCGGCGACACGGTCTCGGGCACAGGTCCGCAGGCCCAGCAGGTGTTCGATGAGCTCACCGCCGCCGGGGTGGACCTCGATCAGGTCTTCGTCGACTTGGAGGACGAGGGCGTCACCAAGTTCGTCGAGGCCTGGTCAGATCTGCTCGCCAACCTGGAGTCCAGCCTGGCGGCGGCCAGGCCTGCCGCCGACCCCGCCTGATCCGAATCACCACCACGAGAGGCACGTGTATGGGAGCGACGTACGTACCGGGGCACAACCCACTGCGCACCTCGCAGGACAAGCGCCTGCCGCGGATCGCCGGCCCGAGTTCGTTGGTGATCTTCGGGGTCACCGGCGACTTGTCCAAACGCAAGTTGATGCCCGCGGTCTACGACCTTGCCAACAGAGGCCTGCTGCCGCCGAGTTTCGCGTTGGTCGGTTTCGCCCGCCGCGACTGGGCCGATCAGGACTTCGCCCGCGAAGTGCACGACGCCGTGCGCGCACATGCCCGCACCGAATTTCGCGAGGACGTCTGGGCGCAGTTGAGCAAAGGCATCAGGTTCGTCGCCGGCGAGTTCGATGACGACGCCGCCTTCGAGCAACTGACCCGCACCCTGCATGACCTGGACGAGGACCGCGGCACCGGCGGCAACCACGCCTTCTACCTGAGCATCCCGCCGCGCTTCTTCGCCCCCGTCACCGAACAGCTCAAGCGCAGCGGTCTGAGCGAAACCGCCCCGGGTGCCTGGCGGCGCGTCGTGGTTGAGAAGCCGTTCGGGCACGATCTGGCCAGTGCCCAGGAGCTCAACGAGACCCTCGGCCAAGTGTTCACGTCGGGCTCGATCTTCCGAATCGACCATTACCTCGGCAAAGAGACGGTGCAGAACCTGTTGGCCCTGCGCTTCGCGAACGCCATGTTCGAGCCGCTGTGGAACTGCAACTACGTGGACCACGTGCAGATCACCATGGCCGAGGACATCGGCATCGGTTCGCGGGCCGGCTACTACGACGGCATCGGTGCCGCCCGCGACGTCATTCAGAACCACCTGCTGCAACTGATGGCCCTGACCGCCATGGACGAGCCGGTCTCCTTCGACGCCCGCTCGGTCCGGCTCGAGAAGGAGAAGGTTCTGTCGGCGGTGCTGTTGCCGGACGACTTGGACGCCCACACGGCCCGAGGCCAATACAACCCCGGCTGGCAGGGCGGAGTGCCAGTGCAGGGCTTCCTGCAGGAGGCCAACATCCCGCCCGACTCCATCACCGAGACCTACGCCGCGATCAAGCTGGAGGTGGCGAATCGGCGGTGGGCCGGGGTGCCGTTCTACTTGCGCACCGGCAAGCGGCTGGCCCGGAGGGTGTCGGAGATCGCCGTCGTGTTCAAGCGAGCGCCGCACCTTCCGTTCGAGGCCACCGACACCCAGGAGTTGACCTCGAACGCGCTGGTGATCCGAGTGCAGCCGGACGAGGGCATCACGATCAAGTTCGGTTCGAAGGTGCCCGGCACCCAGATGGAGGTGCGCGACGTGACGATGGACTTCGCCTACGGCGACTCCTTCACCGAGAGTTCCCCCGAGGCGTACGAGCGGCTGATCCTCGACGTGCTCCTCGGCGAAGCTCCACTGTTCCCCCGACACGAGGAGGTCGAGATGTCGTGGCAAATCCTCGATCCCATCCTCGAACACTGGGCCAGCCGCGGCCAGCCGCCCGGCTACGACTCGGGCGGTTGGGGCCCGGTCGAGGCCGACGAGATGCTGGCCCGCGACGGCCGCGCCTGGAGGCGACCATGAGCTTCCGCCTTGAGAACACCAATGCCGGTGCGGTGTCCGACGCCATCGCCGAGCAGCGGCATCGCAAGGGCGCGACGGCGTCCGGCATGGTGATGACGCTGGTGATCGTCGCCGATGAGGAGAACCAATCCGACGCCACCGAGGCAGCCCAGTACTCCGCAGGCGAGCACCCCTGCCGGATTCTGACCGTGATCCCCCGCCGCTCCGGGGGCGCCGAACCACGCTTGGACGCCAACATCAGCGTGGGCGACACCGACGGTCCAGGCGAACTGGTCCGGCTCCGGCTGCGCGGCACCTTGGCCGAACATGCCGACTCCGTGGTGCTGC
>JAUPKO010000046.1 GCA_030837395.1 Actinomycetota bacterium
TGGTCAACATCCGCGATGCCGAGGCGCTTGTGCGCTCGGATGCGGAGTTGCGGACCTCCCGGGAGCGCTACCGCCTGCTCGCCGAGAACTCCTCCGATGTGGTGTTCGAGTGCGACAACTCCGAGTCGTTCACCTGGGTCACCGAGGGCGTCACGCTTCTCTTGGGCTGGCGCCCCCAAGAAGTCATCGGCATGCCCTTCCAGGCCTTCGTGCACCCGGACGACCTCGACAGCTTGACAGCTGGTCAAGAGCGAGTGGCCCAAGGCGAGTCCCAGGTGATCGAACTCCGCGTGCAGACCGTGTCCGGCGACTATCGCTGGGTATCCGCCGCGGTCCGACCACTGATCGACAGCGACGGGCGCCTGGCCGGGCGGGTGGGCAGTTGGCGTGATGTCACCCTGCAGCACCTGGCCAACGAGGCGCTCGCGCGCAGCGAGGACATGTTCCGCACCGCCATGGACAACAGCGCGATTGGCATGTGTCTGGTGGGCCCCGACGGCAGCTTCCTGCGGGTCAATCCCGCCCTCTGTGAAATCCTCGGGCGTCCCCCCGAGGTGCTGATGGCCTGCACCTGGCAGGAGCTCACCCACCCGGACGACCTGGCGATGGACCAGGCCCTGGCCCAGCAGATGCTCGCCGGCGAGACGGACACCTACCGCTTCCGAAAGCGCTATCTGCGACCGGACGGCGACGTCGTCTGGGGCGAGTTGGCGGTCGCCTGCGTGCGCAACCCCGACGGCAGCGTGCGCAACTTCATCACTCAGATCACCGACATCACCGAGATGCAGCGATCAAAGGAGGCCCTCGAGGCAGCCCAACGCCGCTATCTGCTGCTGGCTGAGAACGCCTCGGACGTGGTCTTCCAAGCCGACCAGGACCGGAAGCTGGTGTGGGTGTCGCCCAACGTGACCCCTGCTTTGGGCTGGACCCCGGACGAGTTGCTCGGCACGCGGATGACGGCCCTGATGCGTCCGGAGGCGGTGGCCGCCACCGAGGAGGACCGCTTCGAGATGTACAACCTGGGTCATGATGCGGCACCCCCGGGTGGCTACCTCATCGAATTCCGTACCAAAACTGGCGGCTACCGGTGGTTCGCCGGCAGCGCCAAGCCTGTCCTCGACGAGGACGGCCAGCCGGCGGGTGTGGTGGCGGGATTCAAGGATGTTACCGATGTGGTGACCGCTCGGCATCGGGCCGAGGCCCGGGAGGCCCGCCGCAAGGCAATGCTCGACACCTTCCTCGATCCACACGTGCTGTTGCAGGCGGTGCGCGACGAGGCCGGGCACATCGTGGACTTCGCCTACGCAGACGCCAACCAGGCGGCCGCCGACTACATGCAGATGTCGCCGGAGGACCTGCGCGGTTCGACGGTGCTGCAGTTGCTGCCGGGGCAGGCGGGCTCGGGCATGTTGGCGCTGTACGCCGAGGCTGTCGAGACAGGTGTTCCCCTGGTGTTGGACGACTACGCCTATCAGCACGAGATTCTCGAGTCCCACCGCCGCTACGACGTCCGCGGCGTCAAGGTGGGTGACGCCCTCAGTTTCACCTGGCGCGACGTGACCGAGCGGTTCACCGCCACCCGGCTAATCGCCGAATCGGAGGAGCGCTTCCGGCTGCTCGCAGAGAACTCCTCCAATGTGGTCCTGCGCAGCCGCGACGGTCGAATCCTGTGGGTTTCGCCCTCGCTGACCGACATGCTGGGGTGGTCCCCGCAGGAGTGGATCGACACGAATCTCGGGGATCATCTGCACCCCGAGGATCGGCAGCTGCTGATGAAGGCAGCGACAGGCGTGGCCGCCGGCGAGGTCGTGCGCAGCCGATTCCGAGTCCGGGGGAAGGACGGAGCCTTCCATTGGGTGGATGCCTCGTCGAAGGCCTTCATCGATCAGGCGGGCGAGGCGGACGGCGCCGCGTCATCGTTCTCGCTCGCCGACGAGGCGGTGGCCGCCGAGGCCGAGCTCCTGCGACGCGCCCGCTTCGACACCCTCACCGGGCTGCTCAACCGGACTGAGGTGCTCGAGCAGCTGGACGGAGTGACAGACGATCGGCGCAGCCCCGGTGGTGAGACGGCGCTGCTGTTCTGCGACATCGACAAGTTCAAGGACACGAACGACACCCTCGGCCACGCGGCCGGGGACGAGGTGCTGCGCACCATCGCGGCTCGAGTCTGCGCCGCTGTCCGTGGCACCGATACCGTCGCCCGCATCGGCGGCGACGAGATGCTGGTTGTCCTGCACGGCCTGCACTCGCTGGGCGAGGCGACCCTGGTGGCCGAGAAGGTCCTGGCGGCCGCGCGGGCGCCGATCGACTTGCCCCGTGGTCAGCTGTCGACCAGTCTCAGCATTGGCGCTACCTTGCTGCGCGCAGGTGAGGCCTCCGACGACCTCGTCGCGCGGGCCGACCGCGCCATGTACGAGGCCAAGAAGGCTGGCGGCAATCGAATCGTTGCCGACTGAAGCGCGCAACAAGGAGGCGACATGATCACGCAGGCGAAGATTCCCCACCATCGCCGGTCGGAGGTGTTCGAGGTCTACGAGGCGGGACCCGACGCCGTGCAGGTGGTGGGCCACCTGATCGATGAGCGGCCGTGGGCCACCGGGGAGCGCGATCTGCCCGTGGTTCATGACATCGAATTGATCATCACCGTCGGGCTGGCCGACCTCACGGTCCGAGCCGTGGAGGTGGGCTTCCACGTCTACCCGCACGCCGAGTGCACCGCAATCGCCGCGGCATACCAGCAACTCGTGGGGCTGACGATCGGTCGAGGCTGGGTGAACTCCATGCGCGAGCGCCTCGGCGGACCGGCCGGATGCACACATCTGCGTGAACTGGCGCGGGCGATGGCACCCGTGCTGCTGCAGGCAGCGTTCTCCGCCCGTATGCGCGCCGCAGCGGAGACCGGCACGGACGCCGGCGAGCGCGAGCCCGACCCCCAGGCCCTCGCCATGCTGCCGTTGCTCACCGGCACCTGCCACATCTGGGCCGAGGGCGGAATCGCCGCGAGCAAACTCGATCTCGGCTGGCGACCCGGCACCACCGCCTACCCTGTGCCTGCCTTGGCCGAACTCAGCGAACAACTCACCTAACGCGCCGACGGCTCAGCCGAAGTCGGGCGGGCGCTTCTCCTCGAAGGCCAGCACGCCCTCGGCGTAGTCCCGACCCGAATACACGTCCAGGCGCAGTTGATGGATGTATTGGGCCTGTTGGGCCGTCAGCGGCACGGCCTCCACGATCAACCGGGCCTGCTCCTTGTACGCCCGGATCGACTCTGCGGACCGCGACCGAATCACCGCGGCAAGTTCCGCCGTGATGCTTTCGATGTCCTGCGCCGGCACCAGCCGGTTGATGATCCCGTGGGTCAGGGCGCGCTCGGCGCTGATGGGATCGGCGGTCATCATGAGCTCGTTGACAATGTGCAACGGCAGCCGGGACAAGAAGTATTGGATGCCCGAGACCGAGTACGGCACGCCGAGTTTGGCCGGCGTCACCGCGAAGGCGGCGGACTCGTCGGCCACCACCAAGTCGCAGTTGAACACCAGGTCACAGGCCCCACCCCACACCGAGCCCTGCACCATCGCGATGACGGCCCCCGGGTAGGTCCGCACCCGCCGCAACAGCACTTCCATTGGATCGCGGTAGGGCAGCGGATCCGCCCCGGCGATCGGCAACTCATCGATGTCGTGCCCCGCCGACCAAATGGGGTGGGTGCCGACCGCCCGCAAGATCACCACCCGGATGCCCCCGTCGGCGAAGCTGTCCAACGTCCGCAGCATCCGCCCGACGAGGTCCTCACTGAGGGCATTGCGCTTGTCATAGCGATCCAGGGCGATGGTGCCCACCAGATCGTCCAGGCTGACCTTGAGCATGTGGACCTCCTCAAGCACGATCGTGCTGTCACCCTACCCGCCATTCAACCCGCCAGACCCTTCGAACAACTTCGACAATCATCAAAGTATTAGGCGCAAAGACTTTGATATCCATCGAAGTTCAGGCATGATCGAAGGGCACGGCATCGCCTCAGGTGCCCGAAGGACCGAGAGGATCCCATGACCGCCACGTCCCATGACGAAGTCCGGCACGCCGTCCGCGAGCGCTACGCACAAGCAGCAGCCGCCGAAACCAGTTGTTGCGGCCCGACAGCCGACGCCGGGGCCTGCTGCGCCGCCGAGGCGAACCCCGAGGACATCTCCGGGCAACTCGGCTACTCAGCGGCAGACACGGCCGCTGTGCCCGATGGCGCCAACCTCGGTCTGGGCTGTGGCAATCCCACCGCCATCGCGGCCCTGCGCCCCGGCGAGACAGTCCTCGACCTCGGCAGCGGCGCCGGTTTCGACGCCTTCCTCGCGGCTCGCGCGGTCGGCCCTGACGGCACGGTGATCGGGGTCGACATGACTGCGCAGATGGTGACCAAGGCGCGCGCCAACGCCGACACCGGCGACTACAACAACGTGGAGTTCCGCCTCGGCGAGATCGAGCACCTGCCCGTGGCCGACGCCAGCATCGACGTGATTCTGTCGAACTGCGTGATCAACCTCTCCCCAGACAAGCAGACCGTGTTCAATGAGGCCTTCCGGGTGCTCAAGCCCGGTGGTCGGCTGGCGATCGCCGATGTCGTCGCGTCGGCCGAGCTGCCCCCGGACATCCTCAACGACCTGGCCCTGTATGCCGGCTGTATCGGCGGCGCCGCTACCGTCACGGCCGTCGATGCGATGCTGACGACTGCCGGATTCACCGACGTGCGAATCGAGCCCAAGGACGAGAGCAAGACGTTCATGGCAGCCTGGGCACCGGGGCGCAACATCACCGACTACGTCGTATCCGCCACCATCGAGGCCAGCAAGCCGCCCATCGTCGATGATCGACCCGCCTCACGCAAGGCGAGCAGCACTCAGCCAGCGCCCGCAATCGACCACGGAGCACCCATGCCAACCATCCGCGTGTTCGAGCCCGCCCTCTGCTGCAACACCGGGGTGTGCGGCGAGGACGTCGACCCTGCCCTGGTGACCTTCACCGCCGACCTCGCCGCGCTGCGCGAGGCGGGAGCCGACATCGAGCGGCACAACCTCGCGAACGACCCCACCGCATTTGCTGCGGACCCCAATGTGAAGGCGTTCCTGCAGGTCGCGGGGTCGTCGGGGCTGCCGCTCACCCTGGTCAACGGCGTCACCGTGGCCACCGGCAGCTACCCGAGCCGCGAGCAGTTGCTGACCTACGCCGGAGTCAACCCCGCTGCCGTCGCACCCGCCGGGGCAACGCAGATCACGATGGTGACCACCGACGCCGCGGCTGACGTCGAGGACGAGGGTGGTTGCTGCGGCGCCGGTGGGTGCTGCTGACCATGGCCGAACCGTCCTTCCTGACCAATCCGCCGCGATTTCTGTTCTTCACCGGCAAAGGTGGGGTGGGCAAAACGTCACTTGCGTGTGCTTCTGCCCTCGCCCTCAGCGGTGCGGGTGCCCGGGTGCTGCTGGTCAGTACCGACCCGGCCTCGAACGTGAGCCAGGTGTTGGGGCTGCCGATCGGCAACACCATCACAGCCATCCCCGACGTCCCGGGTCTGTCGGCCCTGGAGATCGACCCTGTGCAGGCCGCCGATGCCTACCGGGAGAGCATCATCGGCCCCGTCCGCGACCTCCTGCCCGCAGCCGAGATCGCCTCCATCACCGAGCAACTGTCCGGTTCCTGCACGACCGAGGTGGCCTCGTTCAACGAGTTCACCGACCTGCTGACCGACCCGGACCTGATCACCGCGTACGACCATGTGATCTTCGACACCGCCCCTACCGGGCACACGCTGCGACTGCTGCAATTGCCCGGCTCCTGGACCGAATACCTCAACGCCGGCAAAGGGGATGCCTCGTGCCTCGGCCCGCTCGCCGGGCTGGCCAAACAACGGTCGATCTACGCCGCAGCCGTCGCGGCCCTGCAGGACCGGACCCTCACCCGGCTGGTGCTGGTGGCCCGGGCCAACACGTCGGCGCTGTCCGAGGCCGCCCGAACGGCACGCGAACTGTCGGCCATCGGCATCACGAACGCCACCCTCGTGGTCAACGGTGTCCTGCCGCCCGAGGCCGGTGATGACCCACTGGCCCACGCGATCCTCCTGCGCGAGGCAGCTGCCCTGGCCAACCCGCCCACACCGTTGGCCACCATCCCACGCGACATCGTCGCCCTGCAGCCGTTCAACATGGTCGGCCTGCCCGCCCTGCGATCGATGCTCGCCGACGTGACCGTCGGCGACCTCCCGGGTGAGCGAACAGCCGAGTTCGACCTGCCCGACGCTCCCCTGGCCTCCCTGGTCGACGGCATCGAGGCGGATGGGCCGGGCCTGGTGATGTGCCTGGGCAAGGGCGGTGTGGGCAAGACGACGATCGCCGCCGCCCTGGCGGTAGCCCTCGCCGACCGCGGCCATGACGTTCTACTCACCACCACTGACCCCGCCGCCCACCTGCACGACACCCTCGCCGGTGCAGTCGACGGCATCGAGGTGTCCCGCATCGATCCCGCGGCCGCCACGGCCGCATACCGGGAGCGCGTTCTGGCGACCAAGGGCCGGCACCTGGACGACGCCGGTCGCGCCGTCCTCACCGAGGATCTGCGCTCCCCCTGCACGGAGGAAGTCGCCGTATTCGGCCAGTTCTCGGCAGTGGTACACCAGTCCCGTCGCCGATTTGTCATCCTGGACACCGCCCCCACCGGTCACACCCTGCTGCTACTCGATGCGGCGGGCGCCTCCCACCGCGAGATCACCCGACAGATGGGGCCCGACGGCAACTACACCACCCCGCTGATGCGGCTGCGCGATCCGGCGCAGACCAAGGTGATCATCGTCACGCTGGCGGAACCGACTCCGGTGGCCGAAGCCGAGGAGTTGGCCACGGACCTTGCCCGCGCGCAGATCCACCCCTGGGCCTGGGTGGTCAATAGCTCGCTGGCTGCGGCGGTGCCCCGGAGTGAGCTTCTCAGGCAGCGCGCCGCCGCCGAGGTCGCACAACTCCAGCACGTGCGGCGGCGCGTACCGAGAATCGCCGTGGTCCCGCTGTTGGCCCAGGAACCCAAGGGGCCCGAGCGCCTTCGTGGCCTGACTTCTGATCACCTCACCGCGGCGGGTCTGCCGTAGTCTCGTCGCCCATGGACACGCATCCCGAGGCCGACAGTCACAATCTGATCCGGGTGCGCGGCGCGCGCCAGAACAACCTGCGCGACATCAGCGTCGAACTTCCCAAACGGCGGCTGACGATGTTCACGGGCGTGTCCGGCTCGGGCAAAAGTTCACTGGTGTTCGGCACCATTGCGGCGGAATCGCAGCGCCTGATCAACGAGACCTACAGTTCATTCCTGCAGGGGTTCATGCCCTCGCTGGGCCGCCCGGACGTCGATGTGCTCGACGGCCTGACCACGGCCATAATCGTCGACCAGGAGCGGATGGGCGCCAACCCGCGCTCAACGGTCGGCACCGCCACGGACGCCTACGCCATGCTGCGGATCCTGTTCAGCCGTCTCGGCCAGCCGCACATCGGCTCACCGCAAGCCTTCTCGTTCAACATTGCCTCTGTCAGCGGCGCGGGTGCCGTCACCCTCGAACGTGGCGGCCGCACCACCAAAGAGCGGCGCAGTTTCAGCATCACTGGCGGAATGTGTCCGCGCTGCGAGGGTCGGGGTTCGGTCACGGACTTCGACCTCGGCCAGATGTACGACGCCGACAAGTCGCTGAACGAGGGTGCCCTGAAGATCCCGGGCTACAGCATGGACGGCTGGCAGGGTCGCATCTTCCGCGGTTGCGGGTTCCTCGACGCCGACAAGCCGATCAAGTCCTACTCCAAGCGCGAACTCGACGACTTGCTCTACAAGGAGCCCACCCGAATCAAGGTCGATGGCATCAACCTGACCTTCACCGGGCTCATCCCGCAAATCCATAAGTCCTTCCTGTCCAA
>JAUPKO010000047.1 GCA_030837395.1 Actinomycetota bacterium
CTGGCCTGGTAGTTGGTCACCAGCAGAAGCCGCCACACCAATTCGGGGTTCTCGAACCGGTAGCCCAGGGCGCCCAGCGGGGACACCACCAGATCGCTGGCGTCGTGAGTCCGCAAGGGCCCGATGGGGATAGCGTCCCCGCCGTGGGCGACCGGGGTGTTGGAGGCGTCGAAGAACCGCTGCACCTGGTGCAGACCGGCGAACACCGCCTTGAATCGGCGGTGGGACTGATCCATCACATTCTTCAGCGCGTTGAGGACGGGGAATCCCCCCAAGTCACCTTCACGGGGTTTGGAATCGGCGGTCAGGAAGTTGTCCGCTTCATCGAGCAGCAGCAGCAGCCGGTTGGAGTCTGCGGCGTTGAGGAATGCCAGGATGCCGGCGGTGACGTCGCGGGCGCTGCGCGGCGCGCTCTTCCCAGACAGGATTCCGGCGCTGTGCAGACGCTCACCGAGCAGCGGCCACAGCTGTGCGGGTTGGTGGGCTTCCCCGATTCCGGCCGCCTTGAGGTCGATGTACTCCGCAGCTTTTCCGGCGATGACACCGTTTTCGTCGGGGCGCAGATCGGTGTAGAGGTGCTCAACCCGCTTCAATAGGGCGGACTTGCCGAGCTGGCGGCCGCCGTAGACGAACATCGACCCGGTCGGATTCTCAATGCGGGCCCGCTCATCGCTGCGGCCCACGAACACCTCTTCGGGTACTTCGCCGGCGGCGTTGGGCTGGTAAGGGTTCAGAGTCGTGAACGGCAGGGTGATCCGCTGGGTGAAGCGCCACCCCGGCTCGGTCAAGTGGGACAGCCAGCCGATCACCGCTTCGTCAATAACGATGGGTGAGAAGCCTTTTCCACCGACGTCAGTGGTCAGCGTGCGCAGGTGACGGCGATCCGCGAGGCTCAGCGTCCCGAAGTAGACGATGATGTTGGCCTGGTTGCGGTTGCCCTCGCCGATGAAGTCCATCAGCCGCGAGGGGCTGGCCGGATCCCACACCAGCGTGATGTCGTACTCGCCGAGAGCCTGGCTGCCGAACTGGGGAACATAGGAGCGGTCCACAGGGCTGGCGCCCACGCGAATCGTCGCATAGCCGCCGGCGGTGGTGCGCGAAACCTCACCGCGATACCAGCCGTGCGCCTTGGGGGTCAGCCCCACCATGCGCAGGACATCACCCAGCGAGCGCTTGAAGTCTTCCCCGCTTCGCTTACGGGTCTTCAAGTTCTGCCACGCCACTAGGCCGTCGCGCAGAAAGCGGTGCGCAGGGGCGGCGGTGGCGTGAAGGGCTTCGCGTACCGCGGCTACCGCGTCCTCGCCGGCGGCCTGGGCGGCGGCGGCAACATCGACAACGCGCGGCACGAACTCACTGAAGTCGTCGCCGGATGGCGGCTCGACTTCCTGAAGGACGCCCCCGGCGCGCAGCACGCTCAAGAAGTGGACCGCCAGGGGCTCGTCACGCTCTTCGATCCGCTGCAACACCCGCGCCTTGCTGGCCTCATCGCAACTCAGGGATTCCACCTGGGCCCTGAGACGGTCCCGTTCGGCCAGCAGGGCCGCCTCGGCTTCCTCGGTGATCGCCCGTAGCTTGTCGATGGCCAAGTCGAAGCGGTCGCGGCGGGGGGTCTCCACGATCTGGCGGATCCGCTCCCCCAGGTCTCGCGCCAGGTCGTCGTTGTAGACGGCCCGCAGCCGCGCCGCACCCTCCTCGGCCTCCCCGTGGGCTTTGTCGAAGTTGCCCTTAGCCGTCTTGATCGCCTTCAGAATGCGGTCTTCATATCCGGCGTCCTCCAGGCCGCGCGCGGCGATGAAGTCTCTTGCCGCGGCGATGTTCCCTCTGGTCAGGTAGCCCGAGACCACCTGGTCTGGGTCGCGCGACTCCAGCAGCGCACTGACCTCGGCCGGGGTGGGTTCGCGCTGGGGACGGCCCTGCTCGTCGCGGGAGATTTCGAACAGCTCCAGCAGCGCCGCATTCAGGACGTCCTCCACCGAGGGGGCGGCAGGGTCGACGTCATCGGCGCGCAGCCATTGCACGAGGTTGACCACGGCGGCGTCACCGACCGAGTGCACCGGCGGGCTGCTGGGTGCTTGTGCCAGCGCCCGCTCCAGGTCGTCGGTGACTGCCATGTCTTTCAGATCACCGCCGGTGAGGATGGCACGCCGCACCGTGAGCAATCGCGAGAGCAGGTCCCCGGCCTCACGCAGAAGATCGTCCAGCTGAATCTTCACCGGGCCGTCGATCGCGCGGCGCTGCCGCTGCTGAGGTGTGCTGACCGCGGCTTCGGCGTCAGCCAGAATTCGTTCGCGGTCACCGGGGTCGCGCAACCGGTCGACGAACTCTTCGATCTGGGCCCATTCCGGGTCCGAGGCGCTGGAGATCCCCTGAGCGGTCAGTGCCGCCGCCCGCGAGAGGGCATCAGCCAACGGTTGACCTTCTCGGCACAAGTGCCGCAACACCTTTGAGCCGCGCTGGAACTTCAGTGTCTTATCGGGCAGCCGCTCGAGATGCTGGGCCGCTCCGGCGCCCAACTCAGCCCACCTACCCGCCATCTCCTCCGCGCTCGGACCGGAGGGGGGTTGGCGGCGACCGTGACCACGCTGCACGGCTGCCGCCGCCGCATGAAGTACATCGCGCAGTGAGGAGTCGGTCAGCGCGGCGTCGGCCGCATCCAGCAGGGACTGCAGCCCTAGCGGGGCATATCCCAGCCGCAGGCCGGCGCGCAGGGCGGCGGCCAGGAGCAGCAGCGACTCGTTGGTGTCGAATGCCTTGATGTCGGCATCTGAGGGAAGCAGGGACAACTCGATGGCCGACGGTCCACAGTTGGCGGCGGCGCAGGCGAACAGCAGCAGTTGTTGGCGGGCTTGGGTTTCCTCCGCAGCTTTGGCCAGGTAGTAGGCGAGCGCCTCACGACCCTCCAGGAGAAGACGGCC
>JAUPKO010000468.1 GCA_030837395.1 Actinomycetota bacterium
CTGCATGGTCCGGAGCCCGATTTTCGGTGGCGGGCCGCCGATACCTGCTCCGGTTCGCCTGGCTCTCGATCGTCACGTCCCTGCTCACGGTCTCGCTGAAATACACCGCATATCTGCTGACCGGGTCGGTCGGTCTGCTGTCCGACGCCATCGAGTCCGTCGTCAATGTCGTCGCCGCGGTGATCGCGTTGCTGGCGCTGCGGGCGGCGGCCAAACCGGCCGATGAGGTCCACCACTTCGGTCGTGGCAAGGCGGAGTACCTCTCCTCGGGGATCGAAGGTTTCATGATCTTCGGGGCGGCGGCCGCGATCCTGGTCACCTCCATCCCCAAACTCTTCCATCCGGAGCAGTTGGAGCGGTTGGGCATCGGTCTCGCGGTCACCCTGGTCGCCACCGTGCTGAACGGGGTAGTCGGGTTCATCCTGATCCGGGCGGGCCGAGCGCACCGTTCGGCCACTCTGCGGGCAGATGGTCAGCACCTGCTGACAGATGTCTGGACGTCGGTCGGCGTCATCTTCGGGGTGGCCTTGGTGATGGTCACCGGTTGGCAGATCCTGGACCCGATCGTCGCTATCGCGGTGGCCGTGAACATCCTGGTCGTGGGTACCCGACTGATCCGGGAGGCGATGCGCGGTCTGCTCGATATCGCGCTTCCCGCGCCTGAGCATGATGCGATCGTGACGGTGCTGGCTCGGCATGCCAGAGGCGGCGTGACATTCCACGGCCTGCAGACCCGCGAATCCGGCAAGGACCGGTTCATGAGTGTGCACGTGCTGGTCCCCGGCGCCTGGTCCGTGCAGCGAGCCCACGATGTGGTCGAGGACGTGGAGCGGGATCTGAAGGAGGCGGTTGCCGATCTCGAAGTGATGTCGCACCTGGAACCCAAGGAGGACCCGCGGGCCTATGGCGACTACTCGGGCGGGATCGAGATCGCCGAGGCGATGGATGCCCGGGACCCAGCCGAGGGCGCGGGCGGCTGACTCCTCGGCCAGCCGCACACCGTCAGGCGGCGAACGGCGGTCGTTCGTCGAACCGCAGCGATGCCCGGCCGGCTACCTTCCAGCTGCGTGCCACCAGATCCCGGTCCTCATCGGTCACCAGATTCCCCATCAGCCGAAGGGCGACTTTCATCAGGCTCCGCGACCTCATACCGAACGGACCGGCGGCCGGTAGTAACCCCGGCACCGTCAGCAGGCCCGCCAACCGCCGGGCGATCGAGAACGCCTGCCCGTAGTGCGATGCGAGGATCGACGGCCAGCCGGAGCAGTCGTTGCCGGTGGCGAGCAGTTCGGCAGCGAGCCGTCCTGTCTCCAGGCCGTAGTCGATCCCTTCGCCGTTGAGGGGATTGACACAACCCGCGGCATCGCCAACCAGGAGCCAATTGGGTCCGGCCACCCCGCTGACCGCGCCCCCCATAGGCAATAGCGCTGACCAGGGTGCCTCGACTTCACCTCGCAGTCCCCATTCCTCGCGGCGCTGTTCGGCGTAGACCCCGAGCAGTCTGCGCAGGTTTGTCTCCGCCGGTCGCGCGCTGGTCGCCAGCGTCCCGACCCCGACGTTGACGGTTCCGTCCGCGAGCGGGAACACCCAGCCGTAGCCGCTGAGAACCTCATCCGAGGAGTCCCGCAACTCCAGGTGCGACGAGATCCAGGGATCATCGCTGCGGTCGCTGGCGATGTAACCGCGCGCGGCCACGCCGTAAGCGGTGCTCCGGTGCCATTCCCGGCCAAGTCGTCGGCCCAACTGCGACCTGGCCCCGTCTGCCACCACCAGGTTCCGGCAGTTGACGGTCCTCATCCCGTCCGCGGTGCGGAAGGTGACGGAGTTGACCGGCCCGAATCCGGTATCCACGTCCACGGCGCGACCGACGACCCCGGTGGCGCCCGCTGCCAGCGCCAGATCGCGCAGGGTGGTGTCGAGCAGGGTGCGACGGGCCGCGCCACCGAACTTCGGCAGGGAGCCGCCTGGCCACGGTAGGTAGAGCTCCTCGCCGAAGCCCGTCGCCCGCAGCCCCCAGTTCCGCGCAAGTCCTGTAAGCCACTCGGACAACCCCAGTTGCGTCAGTTCGGAAACCGCCCGCGGTGTCAGGCCGTCGCCGCAGGGTTTGTCGCGTGGGAACGAGGCAGCGTCGGCGAGCACCACATCGCGACCGCTGCGGGCAAGCCAGGTGGCTGCGGCGGCGCCCGCTGGTCCAGCGCCCACGACCAGGACGTCGCATTGTTCGGGCGGACCCACGGTTGTCACACCGAGTATTGTGCTGGCAGTTGTGACTGCGCGCGACACCGGAGCCTGGTCACAGTCCGGCGCGGGGGTCCACCACCAGCGCGAACGTCGCCGCAATCGGCGCCCCCACCCGGTTCGCCCGGGTGCCGCGGAATTCACCGGCCGCGACGGCTCCCCGCCAGCGGCCGGTGGCCCCGACGAATTCGAGCCGACCGTACAGGTCGGTGGACTCCTGCTCCCGACTCGCCTGACCATCCTGGTACATCACCAGCTGGGAACCGTCGGCGGAGGTGAAACTGACGTAGCCGTCGAACGGCCCGCTGCCACCGGTGTACTCCACCGCCCCCAGCAACTTCACCGCCACCGGCACCCCCAGAAACGTCGATCGACCCTCGAGCCGGTTCCAGCCGACCACCCGCTGGTTAGCTGGCCCAACCGTCGCAAGATCGGAATATGTGCTGGTCAGCTCGACATTCGAGCGCTCTCGTCGGACCTGTGTGGAGGCTGGGTTGGGTGCGGTCGGAACCGGCGAGACGGTAGCGGA
>JAUPKO010000469.1 GCA_030837395.1 Actinomycetota bacterium
CGACGCTCTTCCGATCTCCCGCAATCGGGGCTTGCTGAGCCCGCTTGGTGCTGAGACGGTGGCTGTCATGGGTTGAATGTGTCACCTGCGGGCCGTTAACGCACCCCCGGCCCCCACATTCTGCGTACCCTGGCGCCGTGGCCGAGGTGACGTGCGTGGACGGATCGGTGCTGGCAGTGCTCCCGGAGGCCGTGCTGGACCGCGATGATGTGCCCTACGAAATGGCCCTGCGGCTCGTGCTCAACGGTGAGCCGTTCGGGGTGGTGGGCGAGCGATGCGGGTTCTTCTTAGCCACCCTCGCCGCCCGGCTGGCGCGGGCCACGGCCGACACCGGCCCCCTCGCCGACGATGGGATGGCTCTGGCCTGGGTGGATCCGGACGACCGCTTCCCGCCGAGTTCGATGGAGGCAGGGGCTAAGGCCTGGGCCAGCGATGCCGGACTCGCGCCGGACACCACCTGGCAGGAACTCACCCGCTACCTCCCGCGAGAGCGGTCGCTGTTTTCGTTCCGGCGCCGGGATCCGGACGATCCGGCGCGGCTGGGGGAGTTGCGCTGCTCGTTGCGCACATCGAAGGTCTGGGTGGCCAGCGACACCGGTGGATTGGGCCGTTGGGTGATCCGCGAGCGTGCGGTGCTTGATGCCTGGGGCGAATCAGGCCGTGGTGTGCGGGCCGTGCTGACCGCCCCGGAGCTCCTCGGTTTCCTGCGCATCCTCATGGCACAGGCCGATGCGATCGGCATCACGTACGGCGACACCGGCCCGATCGATTTGCAGCGACCCGTGGGGTGACCTCGGCCGAGGGCCATCGACGTCGCGGATATGGCAGAGTGGGGAGGCCGGATGTCCGCGAGGGCGTCGTCAACAAGGGCGGTGATCGATGGGTCTACGCGATGTCGTTTATGACATGTACGCGCGACGTATCGTGCGCGAACTTGCTGCGCTTGGCCCGGACCAGTTGCCGCGGCACGTCGGGGTGATCCTCGATGGCAATCGTCGGTGGGCGTCGCTGCAGGGGGCGGACTCGGAGCAGGGTCACCGGGCCGGGGCGGCCAAGATCCAGGACTTCCTCGGCTGGTGCGAGGACGCCAACGTCGAGGTGGTCACGCTGTGGCTGCTCTCGACCGACAACCTCGAACGTCCGGCTGCCGAATTGGCGTCGCTGGTGGGCATCATTGAGGGCACCGTCACCGACCTGGCCGCGACTGGCCGTTGGCGGGTGCACCCGGTGGGGGCGCTGGACCTGCTGCCCAGCCACACCGCCCGCGTGCTCAAGGAGGCCGAGGATGCCACCAAGGACTGTGACGGCCTGATTGTGAACGTGGCGATCGGCTACGGCGGACGGCGCGAGGTCGTCGATGCCGTGCGGTCGTTGTTGACCGAGCAGGCTGCCCTTGGAACCAGTCTGGACGACCTCGCCAACTCCCTCGACGTCGAGCACATCGCCAGCCACCTCTACACCCGCGGCCAACCGGACCCGGACCTGGTGATCCGCACCTCCGGCGAGCAGCGGCTGTCCGGCTTCTTGCTGTGGCAGAGCGCACATTCGGAGTTCTACTTCTGTGAGGCCTACTGGCCGGACTTCCGCAAGGTCGATTTCCTGCGCGCCATGCGCGCTTACACCATGCGGCAACGGCGCTACGGCACCTGAGGGGCCACGCGTCAGCGGCGCCCGTTCGGCTGCGGCCGCCGGCGCGGCTATTCAGCCCTGTTCGGCGATCCGTCGGGCCAGGTCCGTGCCGGCGGCCGCCTCCTGGGCCTGCCCCAAGGTGACGATGCCGCGCTGGGCCAGCAGCGGAATCATGTGCACGAGCACCTCGGCCGTGGCCAAGGCGTCACCGAGCGCGGTATGGCGACCGACGATGTCGACACCAAGGCGGTGGCTGACGGCGTCCAAACCGTGACGGGCGTCGGGCTCGGTGGCCAGCACCGCCGAGAGCAGCATGGTGTCGAGGGTGAACGGCTCAAGCGTCACGCCCGCGCGGGCGGCCGCGGGAGCGAGGAATCCGAGGTCGAAGCCGATGTGATGCCCCACCAGTACGGAGGCCTCGGCATAGTGGGCGAACTGCGCCACCACCTCGGGCGCGGTCGGAGCGTCGGCCACCATCTCGGCAGTTATGCCGTGGATGTCGATCGACACCTGCGGGATCGTGCGCCCAGGGTTGACCAGGGCGTCGAAAGTGTCATCGGCGCGCACCAGGGCACCGTCCACCCGCACCGCCGCGACGGCCACCAGTCGGTCACCGGCGCCGGCGTGCAGCCCGGTGGTCTCGCAGTCCACGACCGTGAACACGATGTCCGACAGCGGTGTGCCCAACCACTCGTGCCGCCCCGGCATGGCACGACTGGGACGCCCCAGGTCCGAGCTCAGGCCGATTTCCGGGCCGCCGCCGGACGCTGCGACGTGACCGTCCCCGTGATCGAGCGGATCGCCGATGATCAACACTTTGGCGGGCTCGTGCTCGCCCGTGATGCGCACCAGGCGGATCGGCGTACCGGCCACCGCGGCGGCAGGACGCTCGCCGGCGATCGCCCGGCCCAGCAGTGGGGCGAAGTCGTCGGCGTCGAACACACTGAAGATGCTTCGACCCGCCGCCAGGGGTCGGCGCGAGGCCAGGCTCCTGCGCGCTGCCGGGTTGACCAGCAGCACCCGGCCCTGGGCATCCACCACCCCCACGGGAACGTCGAGCCCGCCGAGCACGGCGAAGAGGGCGTCGCGTTCGCTGCGCAACTCGGTGTGAGCGGCAGCGACCTGCTCAGAGAGGCGAACCTCGGAAGTGTGGTGCTTCTCGGCCAGGGTGTTGACCGATTGCGCCACGGCCGTGCCGGTGGTCAGCCGGTGCGACGGGTTGCGCCCGGAGATGATGTCGATCTCCGCCGCGGTGACCAAGTCCGCGCGCCGCTGCTGGCGCCAGGCCCACCAGCCCAGGGCGCCGATCCCCCCGACCAGCACCACCAGCCCCAACACCAGCACCGGCAGTTGCGCTGACAACGCGGAGGTGAGGTCGGCGCGCGAGTCCGGCGGCAGGTCGGCCAGCACCACGGCGACGGTGAGCCCGGGCACCAGGACAGCGACGGCGATCAGCACGGCGACGGTCGACT
>JAUPKO010000470.1 GCA_030837395.1 Actinomycetota bacterium
AGCACCCAATCCCGCGGCAGCGGGCCTGGGGGGTTCGTAGGTCGAGGCTCGGCCCACAGCGAGCGCAGTGCGTCGGGGACCATGCGGTCAGCCTAGAGGCACCCGCATGGTCGGCGTATTCGCCGAAAGTACAACAGCCCGACTGTGCCAGCGACCACGTCAGATCAGGCTCCGGGGCTGATGTGCCCACCACCGAGGGCCGGCGATGCTGGGAAGCACCCACCCGATCAAGCCAAGGAGCTTTGTGATGACAACAACTCAGTCCCCCGCCGCGCTCGAGAATCCGCCGTCCCAGAGCACGCTGGAGGAGTTGCGCATGCCCCTGCAGGCCAAGCTCGCAGCAGCCTGGACCAGCTTCATGTTCCTTTACATCTACGTCGACTACCTCGCCCTGTACAAGCCCGGCTTCGTCAGCGAACTCCTGGGCGGCAGAGTCCACGAGTTCGACACCGGCCCGACCTTTGTCTCCATGGCGCTCACGCTCATGGCCATCCCGATCCTCATGATCCTGCTCTCCATGACACTGCCCGCCCGCGTCAACCGCACCATCAACCTCGTCGTCGCGACGCTCTACCTCCCCGTCACGATCTACAACGCGGCGGGGGAGCCCTGGAGCTACGCCTACTTCTACGGCCTCTCCATCGGCCTCGAGGTGCTGCTCCTGGCCCTCATCCTGCGCACCGCCTGGACCTGGCCCCGCCGCACCACATCACCGGCGGATCACTGAGGAAGGAGCGAATCCACCGTCAGTCGAATGCCGTCGAGCAGCACCCGGTCGTCGCGGCCGTGCTGCGAGTCGCCTGTGACCGAGACGTTCACTGATCCGTTGTAGGAGTTGATCCCGACCACGGTCCGAAGCGTCGAGCCGATGGGGATGATCGGTGAGAGGTAACGCACCTCCTGGCCGAGGAAGTACAGCGGCTCCGACGGCCCGCGCACGTTGGTCACCAGGGTGTCCGACAGCCATCCGAAGGCCCACCCGAACTTGGGCACGATCGCCTCCGCCAGAGGTTGCGGCAGGGTCTTGTCGAGGGCGTCGCTCATCGCGCCGACCACAGCGGGCACCATCGACTTCTTGCCCTGCCGGGTCTGGCGCACCACCATGCCCAGGCGCTTGGCCGGGTCTGCCTCGCCCACCGGCAACTCCACCGGGATCATGCTGACCTGGTTGTTGGACCGCGTGTCACCGGGGCGCCGCAGCGACACCGGCATCACGGCGCGAACCACCCGGTCGCCGGGATCGTCACCGGCGGCCAGGATCACTTCCCGGAAGCCGCCGGCCACGGCCGACATGAGCACGTCGTTGATGGTCGCTCCGTGCGCTTTGCCGGCAGCCTTCACCTCGGCCAGCGAGAGGTGGATGCTGCGCCAATCACGACCCGGTGCAGGCGACCCGCTCAGCTCGCTCGGCGGTGCCGGGTGCAGTCGGAGCAGGCCCCGCACCGTGGCCGGTGTCACCGCGGCCGCCGTCACGGCCTGCTCCACCGTCTGGCGCACCGACGATAACGCCCGGTCCATCAACGACGGCGCCGACGGCTCCTCCCCCGCGGCCGGCTCGGACCTCATGGCCAGCGCCTGCGCGACCATCCAGTCCGTGAGCGTCTCGCCACCGTCGGCCACCATGTCCAGCGCCCGACCCACCAGCATCGTGACGCCCTCGCCGTCCGCAATCGAGTGATGGATCCGCCACACCAGCGCCCACTCCCGCGGTGCATAGCCGGTGAGGACCGTGATGTCCCACAGCGGCCGATCGTGCGACATGGGCTCGCTCATCAACGCCGACACGCTCGCGGCGAGGTCGTCGGTGGTGCGCCGGGTGACGTGGACGTCAAGGTCGGGCTCGACGTCCTCCCACTTGGGTTGCAGCACACCGGTGCGGCTGGCCACCGGCACCTGCCGCAGCCGGGCGGCCGATGGCAGCACCTCCGCAATGCGCTGGCGTACCCGGGCCACCGCCGGTGCCCGGCCGACGAACTCCAACACCGCCCCCACCGCGATGGGAGCATCACCGGTGTCCAGGTCCATCCACAGCGAGTCGATGAAGTGCATACGTTCCGGGTCGTCGGGGTCCACTGCGGCCCTCCTTCAAGGGGTAGGCGTCCACCCTGCCGTCTGCGGGGCGGGTGTGTCGACCGGAGTGGCGCGGCACTTCCGGTGCGACTGCGATCCGCGATGGCTACATCGGTTCGGCGGTGATCTCCCCCGCCAGCCACAGGTAGGCGACTGTCAGCGCGACACCGATCAGCGGCCCCACGATCGGCACCCACGAGTAGCCCCAGTTCGACGACCCTTTGCCCTTGATCGGCAGGAACGTGTAGACGATCCGCGGCCCGAGGTCCCGCACCGGGTTGATCGCGTAGCCGGTCGGGCCGCCCAGCGAAGCACCGATGGCGATGACGGTGAATGCGACGCCGGCGTAGCCGAGTGCGGAGTTGCCGAACTGCGGCGTTGCGTCCGCCGTACCGGCCTGGAACGGCGAACTCTGCTGCACCCACATGAGCAGCACGAAGGTGCCGACCGCCTCGGAGATAATGTTCCACTGGGGCGCCTTCACCGACGCCGAGGTGAAGAAGATGCCGCCGGTGTTGGCAGGGTCGTCGTGCGTGTCGAACTGCTTCTTGTAGACCAGGTACGCCAAGACCGCGCCAACCATTGCCCCGAGTAACTGCGCCGCGATGTACAACGGCACGTGACCCCAGGGCAGAACGCCGTTGGCTGCCTGCACCAGGGTGACCGCCGGATTCAACTGTGCCCCCGAGCGCCACGACACGCTCGCGCCGACGAACACCGCGAAACCCCACCCGAACGCGATCAGCAACCAGTCCGAGCCGAAGCCGAAGGACTTCTTCAACGAGGTGTTGGCCGAGACGCCGACGCCCAACAGGATGAGCAGCATGGTCCCGGTGAATTCGCTGAGGAATTGGACCGGAAGTGAGAATTCATTCATGCTGGCACGCTAGTGCGCACCGCCCTCACGTCGCGCGGCCTTGCGCGCCTTGACCTCTGCCTCGATGGCCGCAGCCTCGTCCAGCGTCGGTGCCGTGCCGCCGAATCGAGCGGGCAGCCACCAGCCGTCGGTGGCGCCGCGCGGCCGATCGGGGTAGCGGTCGATCGTCTCGTCGAGCATGCCGATCATGCGGGTGCGCAACTCTGCAGTCACAGCCTCGGGATCATCGGCCGGGGTGGGGTGCATCGGCTGGCCCACCGTCACGCTGACCGCGGTACCGCGGGAGAAGTCCTTGTGCTCGTACGACATCATGCGTTGCCCGCCGAAGACGATCTCCGGGATCAGCGGCACCTGCGCGGCGGCAGCCATCCGCACCGCGCCGGTCTTGAAGTCCTTGATGTCGAAGGACCTGCTCATGGTGGCTTCAGGGAAGACGCCCACCAACTCGCCGCGGCGCAAGGCATCGACCGCCGCGTCGAAGGCCCCCGCGCCTGCGGACCGATCGACAGGGATGTGCTTCATGCCGCGCATGAGCGGGCCACCGACGCTGTGCTTGAAGACCGCATCCTTGGCCATGAAACGGACGTACCGATGGCCCGCGTCGTCTGCAGGGATCCCGGCGAAGATGAAGTCCAGG
Organism: Actinomycetota bacterium; assembly: GCA_030837395.1. Taxonomy (GTDB): domain Bacteria; phylum Actinomycetota; class Actinomycetes; order S36-B12; family UBA10799; genus JACJWR01. Next base: position 3,585 of record JAUPKO010000470.1, read on the forward strand.
TAGCTCGTGTGGTTGATGGCCAGGACCGCACCGCCCTTGCGCGGCAGGTGCTCGGTCCCGACGACGTCGATGCGCAGCCCGAGCGCCACGAACAGGCCGCGCATGGTCTTGATGATGGGAAAGTACAGAGGATCTGCCACGTGAGGAACCCTAGCGCCGAGGTGTGCCCCGATCCCACTTAAGCCGGATCGGCCCCGGTCTGCTCGACGACGAGGTCCCAGAGTCGCTCTGCCTCACCGGCCTCGGCCCGGGTCCACGGCACCTTGATCGTGTTGCGCGGCGTGCGATCCAGCCAGAACCGGCCGTTGACGGCCAGCGGCTCATCGGCTGCTGCGAGCCACACGATGGTGTCAGCGCCATCGTCCGGGCTGCGCAGGAACGGCCCGGTGACCTTGCGAAAGCCCGGCAGCGACTCGGCCACTCCGGGTGTGTCGGCCCAGCCGGGGTGCATCGCGTGGAACACCACGCCGGAATCGCCGAAGCGGGCCGCCCACTGCTCGGTCAGCGCCACCTGCGCCCGCTTGGCCCGGGCGTACGCCCGAACGCCGTCGTAGTCGTCGGGGCCGAACTGCACGGTGTCGACATCGA
>JAUPKO010000471.1 GCA_030837395.1 Actinomycetota bacterium
CCTTCACCACCGCCCGGTTGCTGGACGACACCGGCCCCGTCATCGGGGTCAACCTGCTCTCGGGATTGTTCGAACCGCTGCACTTCAACTTCGCCGGCAAGGTGCTCGCCGACACCTCCCCGGCCATCGCCATCGCGGGGGAACTGGGCTCCGGCAAGTCCTACTTCGTCAAGACGCTGCTTGGGATCATCGCCGACCTGCTCGGACAGTTCCTGGTCATCGACCGCAGCCCTGCCGGCGAGTACACCCCGCTGCTGGACTCCATTCCCGGCTCGGTGGTGGTCAGCCTCGATGACCCCGGTTTCACCCTCGACCCGCTGCAGCTGTTCGCCGACCCGCAGGTCGCCCGCCGGATCGCCCTGGACACCATCCTTCCGCTGATCAACATCCCCGTCGTCTCCGGCCCCGGAGTCCTGCTCTCCGAAGTTCTGCGCCCCGAGCACCGCGGCCGCCACAACCTGCGGTCCTTGGCCGACGTCCGCGACTACCTCGCCGAGCGTGCCCACACCGACACCAGCCGCGACGCCGAGGACCAGCACACCCTGGTGCGGGCGATCGACGCGGTGGAAGCCCCCACCTTGTTCGGGCGGGGACTGACCCCGATGCCGATGGGCGCGTGCGCGACGGTGGTGCGCACCCACACCCTGGCCCTGCCGACCGTCGACGAACTGACCCTCGGCCACGCCTACGCCAACCTGCCCTGGCGCAAACGACTCGGCCACACCCTCTACGAGCTCGTCGGACTGCTCGCACGCGAACAGTTCCTCCGCCCCGGCCGATTCGGCGCCCTGGTGGTCGATGAGGCCTACCACCTGGTCTCCACCACCGTGGGCCGGCAGATCTGCGAAGAATTCGTCCGCGACGGCCGCAAGCACAGCGCAGGGCTGATCATGTCCAGCCACGACCCGCGCGCGGACTACTCCGGGGCCGCCCACAACCTGATCCCGAACCGGTTCGCGTTCCGTCACCGTGACAAATCATTGGCGGCGGGGACGTTGGAGTGGCTCGGGGTGGATATCGAACGCGACGCCTATCTCGTCGACCAACTCCGCACCAACACCTCACCGCCGAAAGGACCCCGCGAGACAGTCGCACCCAACAGGCGAGGGGAGTGCTTCATCGCCGACGGCCGCGGCCGCATCGGCCGCGGCAAGATCCTCGGCCCGGCCCGCGCCGACCGCGCCCTGGCGGTCTCCACCACCCCGGACAAGGCGGTGCTGGGATGAACCTCGACCCGAACCTGTCTTGGCTCGGCCAGCTTCTCGCCCGCGGCTGGGCGTGGTCGACAGCCACCCGCCGCCGGCGCCTGCTCGCCGCCCCGCTTTTCCTGCACCTCGTGGTCTACAGCGCGGCGACGGCCTTTCCCCCGGCCGCCCACGCTGCGACCGGCGCGGTCCAGGCGCCGTTGATGTGGGCGCTGGGTGTCGTGGACTCCTACGGAGTTCCGTTGTCGCAGTACACCTTTACCACCGACTACGGGTCGGTGATGGACTTCGGCACCAGAGCGATGTGGGGGACGCTGCTGCAGATTGAGGCCGGATTCTTCGTGGCAGTCGGAGGGTTTGCGATCTGGCTGCTGACCTTCGCGTTGAGCTTTGAGTTCCTCCGCGTCCTAGTCCTGCCGGTCTCGCTGATCGCCGAAAACTATGCCTCGCGCATCATTCCGGGCATCGCGGTGATCGCGGCGATGGTGGCCGGGCTGTTCGTCGCCTTCAACATGATGCGCGGCAACGCTGTTCGCGCCGCCTCCCAAGCCGCCGTCGCGGTCTGTGTGGCCCTGATCGGGGCGGCGTTGTTCCACTCTCCGATCAGCTGGGTGGTGTCGGAGAACGGCCCCTTGATCGCCGGCCGCAACGTCGCAATCGGGTTGGGCTCCAACACTGTTGCCAGCTCACAGCAGGCGGCGGCCTACCCCCGACAGATGCAGGGCGTCATGGCAACCGAATTCGTGCGCCGGCCCTTGCAGATGTGGAACCTCGGCGCGATCGCCGACGACACCCCGTCGTGTGCAGCGGCATGGTCAGCGGGGACGGCGTCGGGGAATCAGGATCGAATCAAAGATGGCATCGCCTCCTGCGGTGCGCCGAACTCGGCGGCCATGAAATCCTCTGCCGACAACCCAGGTCCTGGTCAGATTGCCACCGGCCTGATGCTGCTGTGCTTCATCGGAGTGTTCGCCATCTTCTGCCTCACCCTCTCTCTGCACATCATCGGCGAGTTCTTCCGCGCGATCGCCAATGCCTTCCGCCTTCTATGGGACGCCGCTGTCGGCGTGATCCCCGGCGTAGCGCAGTCGAATCTGGTGAACACCTTTGTGGCCATGATGTTTTCGGGCGTGGCGATGTTCGCCTACGTCGCCTTCGCGGTATTCATCGGGCAGATCGTCACCACCACCTTCACCTTCGCCGGCAACGGCATCATCGGCATGATCAGCGCCCTGATCGTGATGGTCCTCGCACTGGTCGGGACCCGGCGGGTTTCGCAGGGACTCAAACGCTCCAGCGCATCGACCACCTCCAGCATCCTGAGCGGCCTGGGCGCCCCGCCGGTGCCGGAGCGAACGAGCATCCTGCAGGAGAAGTCCAAAGGTTTCCTGCGGGATGTGGGACAGATCGGTACTGGCGTCGCCGCTGGGGCCGTGGGCGCCAAGGCGGTTGCCCACTTCCCGGCCCTGGCCCCGGGCCTGCAAACCGCCGGGACCTACCTGCCGCACCGGCGCAAGCTGCGCTACGTGGCCAAAGGCGCCGCCCAGCAACAAAAGGCCGCCGCGAAGG
>JAUPKO010000472.1 GCA_030837395.1 Actinomycetota bacterium
ACCAGGAGTCCGCCCCCGCGAGCACTGCCGCCCCGTCGGAAGCGACCATGATCGCCGAGCAGACCCAGAACGCGTTCTTCCAAGCTCTGCAGGACGGCGATACCGCGGCGCTGGAGGAACTCCTCTCGCCCGCGTTTCAACTCGTGCGCGCCGACGGCTCCGCCGTGACCAGGGCCGAGTACCTGGCCAATCCGGCCACCATGAAGTCGTTCAAACTGAGCGATTTCGTCACCACCCGGGAGGGTGATGTGATCGTGGCCAAATTCACCGGCACCACCGACGAGGTGATCGACGGCAAGCAATACGCCTCCGACCCGGCCACCCGGTTCGCGGTGATGCAGAAGGACGGCGACACCTGGCAGATCATCGCCCAAGTGAACTTCAACAGCCCCAACGCAGGAGAGGTGCAGTGATGGACTACGACATTTCGATTGAGGACATCTCCCATCACCATGCCGCAGTAGTGACGGCGACCCTGGCGGTCGCGGACATCGGCGCCTTCATGGGCGAGGCGTTCGGCGAGGTTCTGGCAGCCTTGGCCGAGCAAGGCCTGCAGCCAGTCGGCCCGCCGTTCGGCCGGTACGAACCCGTGGCCGACCAGATGATCGTGGAGGCAGGTTTCCCGTGCAGCGGCAAAGTCACTGCCTCCGGCCGCGTCGAACCCACGAAGTTGCCCGGCGGTCCGACTGCCACCACCGTGCACCACGGTCCATACGACCAGGTCGGGCAGGCCTACGATGCGGTGGTCGCCTGGGTGGCGGCGTCGCCGTACCAGATCTCCGGCAAACCCTGGGAGTCCTACCTCGACGGCCCTGAGGTGGCTGAGCCGCGCACGGTCGTGCGGTTCCCCTGCCACCTGGTCGAGTAGGGCCGCCGGTGCCATTCACCCTCCCCGGCTCCCGCGTCGTCATCACAGGCGCGGGTCGCGGAATCGGCCGGGCCCTGGCGCAACGCTTCGCGGCGGAAGGCGCCCGGCTCGCACTGAACGACCTGGACGGCGACGCCTGCCATGAGGTTGCCGACGAACTGGGCGCGATTGCCCTGCCCGGAGATGCCGCCTCCGCCGCGGGTGCGCAGACCCTCGTGTCACAGGCCGCCTCAGCCCTCGGTGGCATCGACCTGTTCTGCGCCAACGCCGGCATCGAGGTCGGCGGGGCCGAGACCGACGATGCCTGGCAACGCAGTTGGGACGTCAACGTCATGAGCCACGTGCGGGCTTTCCGCGCGCTGGCACCGGCGTGGCTCACCCGCGGCGAGGGCCGATTCGTGGCCACGGTATCGGCGGCTGGTCTGCTGATGATGCCGGGCGCCGCCGCCTACAGCGCCACCAAACACGCCGCCCTCGCACACGCGGAATGGCTCAGCGCCACGTACGGCGATCGTGGGATCACCGTGCAAGTGGTGTGCCCGCTGGGGGTGCGCACCGACATGGTGCGGCTCGACACCCCGCATGGGGCGGTGGTGCTGGGCCCGACTCTGATCGAGCCTGCGGAGGTGGCCGATGCGGTGGTTGCCGGCATGGCCGATGACCGCTTCCTGATCCTGCCGCACCCGCAGGTGCGCGACTACTACCTGGCCCGCGCCACCGACACCGACCGCTGGCTGGCGGGCATGCGCCGGGTGCAGGCCGCCATTGACGCCAGGGACGACTGACCCGAAGCCGCTCCGACCGCACCCAGCGCGTCGTGCTACTGCGCCCGTCGCAGGGTGCGCTCGAGCCCCTTGGTGATCGCCTTGAGCGTCGCCACGCGCGCGTAGTACTTGCTGTTGGCCGGGATCACGTGCCAGCGGGCGCTGTCGGTGGTCGTGCGCAGCACCATCTGATCGACGGCGTTGACGTAGTCGTCCCACTTCTCGCGGTTGCGGTAGTCCTCGTCGGTGATCTTGTGCTGCTTGTAGGGGGTGTCCTCGCGGGCCTGGAACCGCGCGAGTTGCTCCTCCGGTGAGATGTGCAGCCAGAACTTGGCCACGTACATCCCGCGCTCCACCATCGAGGATTCGAAATCGTTGATCTCGTCGTAGGCACGCTGCCACTCGGCCGGCTGCGCGAAGCCCTCGATACGCTCCACCAGCACCCGGCCGTACCAGGTCCGGTCGAAGATTACGAAGCGTCCGCCCGGGGGCATATCGCGCCAGAATCGCCAAAGGTAGTGGTACTTGCGCTCCTCCTCGGTGGGCGCCGCCACAGGCACGACGCGATAGTCGCCGGCCTCCAGGGCCTGCGTGACCCGGCGGATCACCCCACCCTTGCCCGCGGCGTCCCAGCCCTCGAAGGCCAACACGGTGCTGATGCCCTTGTCCCTGGCCTCGATTGCCAACCGGTGCAACTTTGCCTGGTATTTGGCCAGTTCGCGCCGGTAGGTCTCCTTGTCCAGGTCTTTGCTCAGGTCCACCCCGCTGAGCACATTTGCCTGGCCGTCGAAGTCGCCGAACACTGAATCGGCCAGGGCCGGGCCCTGATTGGCGGGCTGCTCGAGGCGGGCCGTCAAGGCGGCCAGAATGGTCCTGGCGACCGTGAGGTCGCGGTAACGGGCGTTGGTGGACTCGACGATCGTCCACGGTGCGCCCGGTGCGCTGGTCTCGGACAGGATCCGCTCGGCGAACGGCAAGGTCGGGCCGAGTTTCTCGAGTTGGGCCCAATCGCGCTGGTCGATCCACCAACCCTGCTCCGGGTCCTTCTCGGCGGCCTTGAGCTTCTTGCGCTGCTTCTTCTCCGGCGTGTGCAGGAAGAACTTCAACACCACTGTGCCGTCGGACACGAGTTGGTCCTGCATGGTGGCGATGTGCCGAAGCCATCTGCTGAAGTCGGCCTCGTCGATGTCGCCGTTGGCGCGCATCGTCGCGGCCCGCATCAGACCGCCGGCAAAGATCGACATCCGACCCTTGGGCGGCAACGAACGCCACAGCCGCCACAGTTGCGGACGCGCCGCCTCCTCGTCGGTGAGTTCGGCGAATACCCGGGTGTCGATGAACCGCGCGTCCATCCACTCGTTGAGCCGGTTCACCATGTCGTTGGCGGCAACGTGATCGTCGCCGGCGATCCAGATCACCACCGAGAAATCCGCGTTGCGCAGGTCATACTGCGCATTGACCAGGTCGAGCCGCATCTGCGGCACGGCTGCCTTGTAGGCGGCCTTGTCGACTTTGTTGCCGACTTCGGCGACTTCCAGCATGGCTGTCCTCCTCGTGTCCCGGTCCACCGTGCAGTTCCGGTGCACGGTCGGGGAAATCCCAGGGGACACGCTACGCACATCTTCCGGTCGCGTCCTGTCCACCGACGCAGTCCGGTCAGGATTGGCCTGGACGATGGCAGGGCGCAGACACCCCCTGCGCGGGTGGTGGGCCCCATGCGTCCTGCGGGATATGGTGCAGGCACTCCCCCCGACGTCCGGCAAAGGCTCGCCACATGAAGAAGTCCGCCCTCATCGCGCTCGCGATCGCCCAGTTCGTCATGGTGCTCGACCAGTCGGTGATGAACGTCTCGATCAGCGCCCTTGTGGCCGACTTCGACACCACCGTGACCACCATTCAGGCGGTCATCACGCTCTACTGCCTGGTCATGGCCATGTTCATGATGACCGGGGCGAAGATCGGCGACATCATCGGACGTCGGCGGGCGTTCGTGATCGGCCTGATCATCTACGCCTGCGGTTCGGCCATGACCGCCGCGGCCCCGACCGTGGCGGTTCTGGCGCTGGGCTGGTCGATCCTCGAGGGGTTGGGCGCGGCGTTGGTGTTGCCCGCGTTGGCCGCCCTCATCGCCGGCAACTTCGAGGGCAACAACCGAAAGGTTGCCTACGCTGTGATCGGCGGTGTCGCCGGCGCGGGCATCGCCATCGGCCCGATCCTCGGCGGCTGGGCGACCACGGAGTTGAGTTGGCGCATCGTCTTCGTCGGCGAGGTGGTCCTGGTGGCGATCATCCTGCTCATGTCGCGACACATCGGCGATGCCGTGCGGACTGGTCCCGCACCGAAGTTGGACGTTCTGGGCGCGGCACTCTCCGCTGTGGGGCTGGGCATGATCGTGCTCGGCACCTTGCAGTCGAGCACGTGGGGTTGGGTGAAGCCGAAGGAATCCCCGATCGAGCCGTTCGGCTTCTCGCTCACGATCTTCGTCATCGCCGCCGGCGGCATGCTCATCTGGGCCTTCACCGCCTGGCAGCGTCACCGCGAGGCGGTAGGCACCGACCCCCTGGTGCACCTGAGCCTGCTCAAGGTGCCGCCGCTGCGTTCCGGGCTCATGGGCCTTTTCACCCAGAACCTCATCCTCATGGGCGTGTTCTTCGTGGTGCCGCTCTATCTGCAACTCGTGCTGGGCTTCGATGCGTTGGAGACCGGCATCAAGATGCTGCCAGTCTCGATCACCATGCTCGTCGCCTCGGCGGCCGGGTCCCGCCTGTCCGCCCGATACTCAGTGCGCACCCTGGTGCGAACCGGTTTGGTCACCACGGTGGTAGCGGTGTTCATGCTGCTCGCCACGGTGCAGCCGGACCTGGCGGATGCCGGTTTCGCGATCTCGATGGCCGTGCTGGGCATCGGGATGGGCCTGATCGTGTCGCAGTTGGGCAATGTGGTGCAGTCGTCGGTGGACGCCTCCGGCCGTGGCGAGGCAGGCGGTCTGCAGTACACGGGTCAGCAGTTGGGCTCGTCCTTGGGTGTGGCCCTGATCGGGGCGCTGGTCCTCAGCGGCCTGACCAGCGCCTTCGTGTCGAACATCGAGGACGACCCGCGGATCAGCGATCAGGTGCAGAGTCAGGTGAGCGTGGCCGCCGGGACCGGTATCGACTTCGTCGCCGCCGATCAGATCGGCGCAGCGGCGCAGCAGGCTGGCTTGGACGAGGCCACGGCCACCGCGATCGTGGACGACTACGAACAGGCCCAGCTGCAGTCACTCAAGGCGGGTCTGTTGGCTGCTGCGCTGCTCGCGCTGGTGTCCCTGGCCACCACCCGTGACCTGCCCAGCACCACTGTCGTTGCAGCGACGGAACCCGAACCGGCCGCGGCGGGCGCCTGACTCCCAACCGATCACACCTGCTGGCGCTCCGCGAGGTCGCGGAAGTGGCCCGGCCGAGCCATGAGTTCACTGTAATTGCCCTCGTCCACCACTCGGCCGTCCACCAACACGATGATCCGATCGGCTCCACGAATCGTCGACAGCCGGTGGGCCACGACGATCCGCGTGATGCGCAGACTCTCCAACGCCTCGATCACCGCTGCCTGGGTGAGATTGTCCAACGCGCTTGTCGCCTCGTCCAGCACGAGCATCCGGGGGTGCCCCGCCAGTGCCCGGGCGATAAGCACCCGTTGCCGCTGGCCACCGGAGAGCGTGCCGCCGCCGTCGGTCACCGGGGTATCGACGCCCATGGCCATGGCCCGCACGTCATCGCCTACCGCCGCTTCATCGAGGGCGTCCCAAATCTGCTCCTGCGTCATCGACCGGCCCATGTCGACGTTCTCCTTGATGGTGCAGGGCAGCAGGCTGGAGGACTGCAGCACGGAGCCGATCTGCCGCCGCACCGCCGGCCGGTTCAGGGTGGCCAGGTCGCGCCCGTCGACGGCGATGGTGCCGGACTCGGGCTCCTCCAACCCCAGCAGGATTCGCATCAAGGTGGTTTTGCCGCATCCGGACGGGCCGACGATCGCCACGTGCTCGCCCGGCCGGACACTGAGCGAGACGTGCTTGAGCACGGCGGGAAGATCCGGCGCGTACCGGAACACCAGGTCCCGTACCTCCAGCCCCCCGCTGAGCATCCCCGGTTGCACGCCGTCGGCACCACCCTCGGGCACCGACGCCAGCACCGGCGCCGCCTTGCGCAACGACTGCCGAGCCACCAGCGCGCCGTTGGCCGACAACACCATCGCGGCCACCGCCAGGGTGGCCCCCGACGCCGCGGTCTGGGCGGTCACGAACTCACCGAAGGTGGCGCCCGTCGCCGCCGTCGCACCCACCACGACCACCAGGGCCAACACCGGCCACACCGCAATCACCAATCCCTGCACCATGGTGATCCGACGCAACTCCTGGTCAGCTTTAGTGAACGGCGCCTGCACCTGTGCCCAACGCAGGAACGCGCGCGACTCGGCGCCGGCGATGCGCAACCGGTTGACCGATCGCAGGATCTCCATCAGCCGGCCGGTCGCGGTGGCAGCCGCATCGACCCGTTCCGTGGCCCGGCGGGCAGCCACCTTGAGCAAGCCCACAGTGACCACCAACTGCACGCCCAGCAGCAGGGTCAGGCTGATGAGCAGGGTGCGATTCGTGGTGGCCACCGCGGCTAGGGATCCCAGCACTGCGGTCGTGTCGAGCAGTCGCGCCACAGTCTCGTCCGGCAGGGCCGCCGAGGCATTGTTGACCGCATTCGCCTGAGCCGAACGGTCCCCCAGCGGGTGGGCAGCATGCCACGTGGCCCGCTGTCGCATGAGCCGCTCCCACACCGCACCGGCGGAGATCGCCGCCCCCTGCGATCGCGCCCGCAGCAAGGCCAACGCCCGCACCGCCTGCCAGGCTGTGCCCGCCAGGACCACCAGCAACAGCGCGCTGAAGAGGCCGACGTACGCACTGGTGGACGACGAGGCAAGGAACAGGTTGGACAACTGCCCCATCAGGAACGGCGTGACGAACGACAGGCTGGCCAGCAACACGGTGACCGCGGCCACCACGAACATCTCGCGACGACTGCCTCGCAGGGCGAGCCACCCGAGGTCGGTCAACGTGCTGGGCCGGGCGGGTAGCACTGGCAGCAGTTCGATGGCGTGTCGGTCGATCCGTTCGGCCAACGTCGCATCGACCCGGTGGTCCGAGTCCGACCTGGGGTCGCGCAGCACCCAGCCCTTGCCACGCCACAGCACGACCGCAGGGTGGCGGGATTGGCCGTGCTCACCGGCGAGCCGCACCAACAGTGGGCTCCCCTCGCGTTGCCACCAGGTCGGTTCCAACCCGACGGGTCGGGGGCGCGCACCGCAGGCGGCGGCCACCGCCAGCACCGGGTCCCGCCCTGACTCCACCTCTGCCGCCGCAGCCGTCAGGGCCGCATCGTCCACCGCCAGCCCAGCCGCACGGGCGACCTCGGCAGCGGCAGCGAGTTCAGCCGAACGGCGTTCATCCGACACGGTCGGAACCCGCTCGACCCCGCCGACTGCCGCGGTGAGGGCCTCTACTGCCTCTTGACCGGCGAGGTCAGCTTGCCTGCTGCGCGTCTCCAGCCGGGCAACGGTGCGCGCATCGTGCTCGTCCCGCCGCACGGCCACCGCCCCCAATGCGAGCCGACCGATCAGATCAAGGGACTGCACCCAGCCGGCCGCGTCCGGCGGTACCGAGGCAGCCACCGCCCGACAGCGCAGGCCCGCAGTCAGCCAGGCCCCGCGCGCCAGGGGCACCGGCGGATCCATCGGCCCCGCGCTGGCTCCCGCCGCGCCGCACAGCAGCGCTGCACCGCCGGTCACGCGCACCCACTGCTCGGTCGCACCCTCGGCAAGGCCACCGATGTGCTCCCCCGGTGCCACCATCGACGACGCCTGGCCGACGGGCAGCAACTTTCGTGGCCAACGACCGGCCGACACCGCATCGGACAGGCGCTGCACCCAGGCGACGAGCCGGTCGGGCGGCTGCAGGTCAGCGTCGTCGAGCGGACCCTGGTGCACGGTCGTGCCCGGCAGGCCGGCGACCAGCATCCGGGTGCCCTCCGTGGTCGGCGCGCAGCCGACCAGAACATCACCGCCGGAAAGTTCGGCCAACGGGATCCGGCGACCCCCAGCGTCGAGGGCGAACACCAGCACCTTGCCCGCACGCACCTCGACGCGATCGCCTGGACCGGGGTACAGGACATCAGCGGCGCTGAGCGCCGCCGACGATCCGACCACCTGCTGCTCGGTCATGACGAACTCACCAGCGCCGCGTAGGGCCCGCCCATGGCCATGAGTTCGGCATGGGTGCCGCGCTCGGCGACAGCCCCACGCTCCAGCACCACGATCTCGTCGCAGTCGCGGATCGTTGAGAGCCGGTGGGCGATCACTAACG
>JAUPKO010000473.1 GCA_030837395.1 Actinomycetota bacterium
GTCCAGGACATCCCTGTCGCGCTCGCGATGCTCGCGGCCGAGACGAACCTGACGTTCACGGAGACCACCGACGCCACGGCGGCGGACCTGACGTTCGCGTGGAAGGAGACGGGGGCCGCCGGCCTGGGCGGCGGCGGCAAGGTCTGGTTCGACATCGATCACCGGTGGGTCATGGACGACTGGCCGGGCTTCGGCGCGGTCACGACACCGGATGGATGGCGAGGCTACGGACACGGCGTGCTGGTTCTGCACGAGACCATGCACGCCATGGGCTTCGGCCATGTCGACGACCGGGCATCCATCATGGGAAGCGCGGCCACCATCGGACCAGGAGACCTCGATGGCCTGCACACCATGTACCGGGACGTGCCCTGCCCTGTCGGCTAGGAACGCCGGAGTGAACCGGTTCGGGGGAGCTGAAGCGACGACGAGGTGGGGCGCCGGTCTCCCGCCCACCGCCAGTACTGACCAGTAGACGTCAGCGGTGGGGTAGGACGGCGAGCCCGTGACCGCTGACGACGTCAGCTGCCGGTGGCGACGAGAGACGGCACGAAGGTGTGCGCACTTGGCGGAACCAGTACCAGCGAGCGGCCCGCCACAACGTTCACGATGACGGGTGGTGTCGCGTGCCCATCTGGACCGCCACATCGAACCGCTCCGCGCGAGGCCGCCTCCTTGCGCGGACATTGCTCATAGCTCTAGGGGTTGAGCCATGTCCGCCCACCACAGGTCTGTGCCAAGACTAGGTGCAGGCCCACTGGAAGAGTCTCATCAATGCCGTGCGCATCTTGGGCAGAGAGGGGTAGGGGCGCTGAGGATTCTCGTTTGCCTTGGTGAACTTGGCGAAGGAGGCCACGTGGCCTTTCGGATCGGCAGTCCACATCTCGCAATGTGCCTGACGGTCTTCCGCCGGCCAGCCGCCCCAAGCCTCTTGCAGGATCTTGTAGAACTGATTTGGCGTGACGGGCTGAGGAGCTGCGGATGCGGGTGCCACGGTCACACCGGCAAGGAGGAGCGCGGCCAGAACGGCGAGCACGGTTTTGCGCATCTTCCTGTGTCCCTTCTATTAGAGCGGACTACCCGGACTGGGCTGGTCGAACTTCCCCCTACCCGAAGGGTCCGAGGCACCAGACCGTGCCGCCGCGGTCCCATCCGGCCCGGGTGGTGGCGGAGGTGGCCCATCCGGGAGCCTCCACGTTGCGGCACCGACTGCGCGCCATGGCGGCGGCCTTGACCGCGCCCGGCCACGGCTTGTTCAGGTTGGGATTGAGGAGCTCGCCGTGCCACACGACCGCTGCCTTGCCCCGACCGCAGTTCACGAACTTGTACTTGGTGTTCATGCACAGCCGGAAGGAGTTCGCGTCCAGCTCATCGGGCAGGGTGACCAGGCGCGACCTAGTCGGGTCGGTCATCACCACGTCGCAGCGCAACTCCACGGTGCCGTCTGCTCCGGCTTGGTACACGTGATTCAAGGTGTACTGCGACCCGATCATGCGGCCACCGACCGCCTTGTTGGCGGCTGTTCGGCAGGCGATGGTGTCCTTACGCAGGTCTCCCAGTCGCGCGATCTGTCCGTCGGTGAGCGGACCCGTCGGAGGTAGTGTCGACAACGACGTGCTCGGGGCCACCAGCACGGTTACCGCCGTGTGCCGCGACGAGCACGGCACAGTCGTCGCTCCCGGCCCCGACATCTGGAGAACGCTGGACATGTCGTCGAGGGCGTAGTTGAAGCAGTCGCCCACAACTGCGGGAGCATCCGCCGCCGCTGGTGGAGCAGCCACCAGGAAGGACGCCAGCAGCACGGCTGCCACTAGCGGAATCTTTCCGAACCGTCGCACCATAACTGCCCCCTAGTCTGCCTGCTCTCAAGGCAAGTAGTAACACGCCGGACCCCCTCGTGACGTTGGATTCGTCAACTCGTTGTACCACCGCCGACGCCTACGCCCGTGACCTCGCATCTCTACTCTGGAGCAAGCGCCAGGCGGCCGTTGGGTTGTCCAGGGGGAGTGAGTCCACGGCCTCACTGCCCACCCTGAGCCGGGGGATTGCTGTCGGTCTGAGGCGAATCCTTCCCGGGCGTTTAGCAACGCTTTGAACGTCGTTATGACAAGATTCCCCTGAGGATTCAAGGGATTGGGCGGTTGATGAAACGGACGTATCGATTCGCTCGCGATGATGCCATCGGCGCACAAGGCACCAAGCGCACGCACCGGACTTGGCGCACACTCGGCGCGACGCCCTTACTTGCGGCGTTGACGGGGGTTACGTCGATCATTGTGGGAATCGCGCCGGCCGGCGCTGCGGTCGTCGACGATCTGCGTGCCGAGTTCGCCGCCCGGGCGCCGGTTGCGCCGTCGGACGTGGAGACTGGAGGCCCGGGCGAGAATGGAGCCTACTTCGCGTGGGCCGACTGGCTCGAGTTGCATGGTTCGCGATCCGTCCGCGGCCATGCGCTCGCCATCATGCGCCAGACGAAGGGCGTCGTCTGGTCCAAGGGAATGCCGATGTGCGATTCGCATTCAACCTGTCGGGCGAATGGAAAGTTCAAGAGCGGCGGCAGCACCTTTCATGCGTATCTGGTGGTGAACGGGCGGCGGACGTCGGAACCCCTACGGATAAGTGAGACTTTCAGCGACGACGTGATTTGGGTGCCCTAGCTCAAGACGGCGTGATGACAAGACGGCTGACGGTGAGGCGCCAGAGTCCTGCGACGATGCCTGCCGCCGACAGGCGATCTGATGGAGATCAAGATGGTGACTCGTGCATGGCTCGCCGCGGCAGCGGGGGCGTCAGCAGTGCTTGCCCTTGCCGGCCCACTCAACTCATCTGCCGGCGCTGTCTCGCCTCCGACTCAGGCCGAATCAGCCCGGACCACGCTTCCCAAGATTCCGAGCATCTATGGCGTCGCCGCAGCTCAAAGCCGACCAGGCGCACTTGACGAGTACTGCGCGCAGTACGGGAGGGCCCGACATGGACTGGCGTACGGCCCGTCACGATCGATAACGCCTGCATCGCGAACGGTCTGTCCTTCAGTGAACTGACCTGGATCTCGTGGACAGCTCGCGCCGCGACGGGGAGTGGTGCCGTCCAATGGAATCCATGCAAGCCGTCATGCATGGAGGGGAAGTGGAAGGAAGCGCGCGTTAGCATCGCTCTGTCGGTCCCAATCAAGACTTGGTCCGGTGTGCGGTACTTCAGCGTGATGACTGTGACGCCAGCCGTCGTGAAGTACGACCTTGCCCTTAACAACCGCTGACATCTACGGCCGCCTTGCTGCCGCCTGCCAGTCGTGGGTTGGGGGAGCGTGGCCCGCAGCCGGTTTGTATCACTTGCGATGCCAGCGACGGAAGTGGTGCGAGATGTCTGGCGGGTCGGGGGCTGGGTCCCGCAGGAGGTGAGCGCATGAGTGACGCACCGTGAGGACGGGCGCGCTGGCGAAACGTGCGCGGGGGTCAGTTCTGGTTGGCAAATGGCGCGCCACGATCGAGCCAAGCATCATGAATGCCCAGGCCTCTGTGGTGTGGGCGGCCGCTGTGGCGGCGGCCACCATGGCCCCGAGGATGTCCTCAGCGTTCAAGTAGGTGAAAGCGACGAGCAGCCTGGTGAGGACGCCGAGGATGACGACGACCCATGACAACACGTTGAACACGGCTGCGACGGGCGGAGCATCTGCCACAAGCGGTGTCGCCCGCTGGGGTCGAGGCTGCATCCACGACGGCCCGGGGTCTGAGGGGCCGCCGGCTCCGGGACCGCCGAGGCGGTGCCGGGCTCGGGAAGTGCGTCGTTCATGTTCGTCCCCCCGTCGTGTCCGTGGCATCCCTGAAGGCCGGGAGATGCCGCGACGTCCCCGGATGACCGCGACAGACCAGGTGTCAACCCCGA
>JAUPKO010000474.1 GCA_030837395.1 Actinomycetota bacterium
CGAGCCACGGGCGTACTCGTGAATCGCCTTCTGGACCTGGACCGCCAGCTCCCGGGTCGGGACGAGAATCAGTGCAGTCGGAGCGCCGCTGGTCTCGCCACTGTTGACCCTTGCCAGCATCGGCAACGCAAAGGCGGCTGTCTTGCCGGTTCCGGTCGAGGCCTGGCCGAGCAGATCACGACCGGCCATCAAGGGTGGAATCGCCTCGGCCTGAATCGGGGTCGGTTCTTTGTAGCCGAGCGACTTCAGGCTGGTCAGGATCGGTGCCGGCAGTCCGAGATCGGAGAACCCAGCGGTGGTCGGCTCCGGTGCCGGGTCGGCGGAGATTTCAGTCACGGTTGGATCGGTTGTTGCAGAGTTCAATTCAAAGCCTTGAAGGAGGAGGTGGAGGAAGCAGCGTCATCGCGCTGCTGCGCGGCCAGGAATGTGGCCTTGAGAACGGGGACCCGCAGTTTCCAGGTCCCGGAGGGGCGTTTGACTCTACCTGAGAACTAACCGACGAAACGAATCGGCTTGACGCCGGGTGGCGGTTCCTTGCGGGAGAAGTCGAAGACCAGGTCGGGATTCTTCAAAACCTCGTCGCCGACCCTGGGGGTCTCACCCGGTCCGTAGTGCTCGCCGTCGAGCGGCCAGTCATAGCCTTCGAGCTCGTCGGTTCCGACCCCGAGGATCTCGCCGGTCTCCTCGCGATGGTCGAGGATCGCCTCAAGTCCGTATCGCTGAACCGGGCAGACCTTCATGCAGACCGCGCATCCGCCGGCCTGGGCCACAACCGGCAGGCAACGGACCGTATTCAGCTTCGACTTGACCACCCCGCGGTAAGGCTTGCGGCTCTGGGGAATCGCGCCGACCGGGCAGTTCCGCACGCAGGCCTTGCACTCGTCGCAGACCTTGTGAAGACCGTAGTCGACCGGGCTGTCATGAATGAGAGGAGCGTCTGTGGTCAGCAGCAGGATGCGGCAGCGTGATCCGGCCTCGGGGGTGAGCAGCTGACCGTTGATTCCGAGCTGCCCGAGTCCGGCGGCGACCCCGTAGTGGATGGTGATCGCGTCACCGGGAAACCCCTGTGGAGCTGCGCCGTAGCCCATCCGCTTCAGGAACTCGGCGAGCTGAGCGGTCCGGGTCATGCCCTCGGCATACCCGTACATTGCCGCCTTCTCGGCCTCGTCGCAGGGGATCGTCTGGGTGAGCTCCCAGTCCTGCTCGACCAGGCAGACGACCACGTTCGGCAGCTGCTCGGCGTCGGACTCGGGGAAGGTGTACTTCGGATCGTTCGGGGCGATGCCGATGCGACTCAGCCCGATCCGCTCACCCTCCCGGCGGAGAATCGCAGTGATCTCCTCGGGACTGGCCGGACTGCGCTTCGAGCTCGGCCGGAGTCTGGTGGCCCGCCGGATTAGGTGAACTCCACGGGCGAGTTTGGTGAACGTCGACTGCAGGAACCCGCGGCCGTGCTCGACGATGAACTCACTCGCCTCCGGGTGCACGCTGAAGAACTCGTGGAGGGGTTCGGCCTTTGCGTAACGCTCTTCCTCGGCTTCATCGCGGATCTCACCGGGATAGGTGAGCAGGTCTTCCGGGATCTCCCGTTCGAACGGCTTCCACGGCGGCGGCAGATCCGGTGCTCCGCTGCGATCCGGCAGGAACCTGAGGACCGTCAGGATTTTCACCTGGTACCTGCGGCGGAACCGGCGAATCAGGCTCTCTCGTGAGGTTGGGTCCGGAGTACGGATACCCACTTGTATACAGGCTCCGGCGATGTTCGTGGAGCGGAAGAGAAGCCTCGTGGAGCAATTTGCGTTCTGGCCGGTTGGCAATGGCATACTGAGAGCATGGGATTTCGAGGGTGGGCTGCAGGGGCCGTCATGATGATGGGTTTGCTGAGCGCTTCAGATGCGCAGGCGAACGTGATCTACAACACCGACCTCGTCTCGGTCTCGGGGACAGGTGTCGGTGGCACCAATGCCTCGACCACGTCGTCGATCTCGGAAGATGGCCGCTACATCGCGTTCGCATCTTCCGCAACCAATCTCGTCGTCGACGACACCAACGGCAAGCGTGACGTCTTCGTTCGGGACACCCAGGCGGGAACGACCACACTCGTCTCGAAGGCCACGAACGGCACGCTCGGCGATGAAATCTCCAGCATGCCGTCGATCTCCTCCGACGGGCGATACGTCGCCTTCGAATCGTTTGCCAACAACCTCGACGGCGGCGCGCTGAACAAGGCGGACATATTCGTCCACGACCGCGACCTGGATACGACATCGCTGGTTTCCCGAGCCAGCAACTACGACGCCGGCCTTGACGGCTCTCACCATCCCTCGATTTCGGGTGACGGCAGCCGGATCGCCTTCTATTCCTACGCGGACAATTTCTCCGCAATCGACGACAACTCCGTGCCCAACACGTTTGTCCGTGACATGGATACGGACACCACCATCCTCGTTTCGCGCTCGACTGGCGGCGTGGCGGGGGACGGCGAGGCCGTGAATCCGGCGATCTCAGCGAACGGAGAGGTCGTGGCCTTCCAGTCGATGGCGGACAACCTCGTCACCGGCTCGCCCGACGCGAACCTGACCTTGGACGTGTTCGTCCACAACCTGACCGACCAGACGACCACATACGTCTCGAGGGCCACCGACGGCACCCCCGGGACCGGCGACAGTAGCGGCGACTCCACCAATCCTTCAGTCTCCGCTGACGGCCGCTATGTCGCCTTCGCCTCCCGGGCGGACACGCTGGCCCCCGACGACACCCTGTTCCTCAGCGACATTTTCGTTCACGATCTGGACACCGCTGAAACCACGCATGTTTCGCGGGCCAGCGACGGCACCCCGGGCAACGGTCCCCCATTCGGCTCGTTCAACGCGACGATTTCCGCGGATGGTCGTTATGTCGCGTTCAGTACGACCTTCACCAACCTCTCGGACGAAGACTTCGACGGTCTGGATGTGGGAGGCAACGACGTCTCGGACGTCTTCGTCCACGACCGGGACACCGGTGAGACCCGATATGTCTCCCGCTCGACTGCGGGAGTGGCCGGGGACAAGACCAGCTACCTGCCATTCATCTCCGGCGACGGACGGTTCGTCTCGTACGACTCGAAGGCCGAGACACTCTCCGACATCGACGCCGAGGACGTGCTTGATGTCTTCGTCAGCAAGCTGCTCCCGGAGCCGCCAGCGAACGTC
>JAUPKO010000475.1 GCA_030837395.1 Actinomycetota bacterium
CGCAACCTCAACTCCCCGGAGACCTACTTCCAAGCGGCCTTCCGGGTGCAGTCCCCGTGGTCGATCCAGAACCCAGACGGGGATGATCCAAACGCGGAGGTTGTGCTCAAACCCGTGTGCTTCGTGTTCGACTTCGCCCCCACCCGGGCGCTGCGCCAGCTCGCTGACTACGGCATCGGCCTGTCACCGGAGGCTGCGAATCCAGAGCGGGCTGTCGAGGAGCTCGTGAGCTTCCTGCCCGTCCTCGCCTACGACGGGTCGAACATGACCCAAGTCGACGCGGGCGGCATCCTCGACATCGCGATGGCCGGCACCTCAGCGACTCTGCTGGCTCGCAAGTGGGAATCAGCCATCCTCGTCAACGTTGACAATGCCACCCTTCGCAAGATCATGGGCAGCGAATCCGCCATGAACGCCATCATGAACATCGAGGGCTTCCGTGCGCTCGGCTCAACCATCTTCGAGACCGTGGTGAACAAGAGCGAGCACGTTGCGGACGCCAAGCGCGAGCGGGGCGACACCCTGAACAAGAAGGATCGGAAGGAACTGAGCGATGAGGAAAAGGAGTACAAGTCCAAGCGCAAACAGATCCAGGAGAAGCTCATCAAGTTCGCCACCCGTATCCCGGCGTTCATGTACCTGACCGACTTCCGAGAGAACACCCTGACGGATGTCATCACCAAGTTGGAACCTGGCCTGTTCAAGGCCGTCACCGGTCTGACCGTCGCCGACTTCCACCTGCTCGTCAAGCTCGGCGTGTTCAACGCGACACACATGAACCAGGCCATCTTCGCGTTCCGCCGCTACGAGGACGCCTCCCTCTCCTACACCGGCATCGAGTCGCACGCTGGGCTGAGGCACTACGGCCTGTACGACACCGTCATCGCTGTAGACAGCAGCGACGGGGTCCGACAGATCTAACCTCGTGCGCGCACCAGATGGCGTGCGCACGAGGTTCCAGACGGGATTCCCCGTCGGCAGCGCCTCCGTCGAGCCTGCACCGGACACCTCACGAAACCTCACGAAACCTGCCACTGTTGGAAGATGATGACGGGCAGGCGGAAGGTGTGCGCTGCGTGCCCGGAATCCATCGAACAGCCATCCACTGGCCGTCCCCGCCTCTACTGCTCGGACGCGTGCCGGCAGCGTGCGCAGGCCGCTCGCAACCGCCGGCGCCGATTCCGCTCGGAGTGGTGGACGCCCCCGCAGGTCCGCGCACGGATGCTCGACGAGTGGCCGATCAGTCTCGACGCCGCCGCGTGCGCTCCCAGTGCCCTCGTGCCCACATACCTCGGCCCCGACCATCCGGACCCGGGCCGCCGTGACGCGCTCGCGTTCGCGCACTGGGCTGACCTGGCGCCCGGCGGGACCGCGGTCTGGCTGAACCCGCCCTACACGCCCGCCGCGACCCTGAGCCAGTTCCTCTCCCGCGCGGTCGTCACAGCGCACGCCGGACGGACGGTCGTGGGCCTTCTGCCGGCATCCACTGGAACCGCGTGGTGGTGGGAGCACGTCATCGACGCCGGCGCCCAGATCGAGTTTCTACGCGGTCGCCTATCGTTCGGCGGCCCACACGCGGGGGCCGGGCGCGGCACGACCGCCCCGTGGGGGTCGGCCATAGTCGTGTGGAAGGCATCCCACCGCCGGTCCCACAACACTGGGCGTCCCCGCGCTCTCATCGACCCCAGCGGGCAGCGTCGCTACCTTCACGTGTAGCTGGTGGCCCGCCCTGCCACGCCTGTTCCTCGGTCGCGGCTGCCTCTGCGCCGGTGGGCGACGCCGGGCCCTGGGTCCTGGCCAGGCGTGGACGCACTATTTCGTCGCCGCTGACGCGGGCCGTAGGCGTGGGCCCACGCCTGGACCGCCGTCACCGCCGGTGAGACGCCTTAGCAGTTCCCTGCCTATTGCCTGCCTGGCTGTAGCTGGTGGCCGCCCGGCCACGCCTGTTCCTCGGTCGCGGCTGCCTCTGCGCCGGTGGGCGACGCCGAGGTTACTGGCCCTGGGCCCTGGCCAGGCGTGGACGCGCGCTGGCACCTCCTCCGAAACCCGCACACCCAACTCAACCCAACCACGGCTAAAGGGGGTTGGGTTGGGTATAGTGCAGGAAGATGTCCGGGCGGCACAGTAGACTTACCCATCACCGACTGGCGGTGGTGGGGTTGGGTTGGGTTCCCGCGAACCAGCAGACCCATGAAGCGAGGGAGACTGAAGTGCCTGGAACTGACGCAATGCCCCTGTCCGATGAGCCTGCCGCCACTCCCCCAGCCGCCAACGCCTGCCTCTGGCCGGCTGGCTGTGACCGGCCGCGCCACCAGCAGGCCGGGAAGGTGCCGTCCGACTACTGCCAGGAGCCGGACACCCGTACCGGGAAGGTCCACACCTCGAAGGCCGCAGCCAGGCTGCGCGAGCAGATGGCACGCGACGAGAGCAAGGCCGCCGCGAAGGCGCTCGAGGACCTCGAACTGCCGGCCGAGGGGCGGGTTCGGGCGACGGCTGCAGCAGTCGTGAAGGCCACGCAAGTTGAGCTGGACACCAGTGTGACCAGCGGGCTGGCTCGGGAAGCCTTCCTGGCGGCGATGGACGACTGGCACAACATGGAACAGGTCGAAGCCCGGGTGAGCGCCGCGACGGCCGCCGAGGCGGCCGCGCTGGCCCGGGAAGCCGCTGCCGTCGAAGCCGCACGCGGGGTCGGTGAGGCTCGCGACCGAGCCGTGGAGGCCGCTCAGCGCGCCAGGCAAGAGCGCGACGAGCACGTCCTGGCCGCGGACGAGGCTCGGGACGCCGGAGTGGCGGCCGCCCAGGCCGAACGGGACGCCGGAGTGGCGGCCGCCCAGGCCGAAAGGGACAACGAAGTGGCGGCCGCACAGGCCGATCGGGACACCG
>JAUPKO010000476.1 GCA_030837395.1 Actinomycetota bacterium
CCGGCAGCACCCTGACCTGGGACCCGGCAACGTCGTCGTTCGTGCGGGCCCCCAGCTCCACCAGCGACCTGTTGTCCACTGGCACCTTCTACCAGCCCGAGCGGGTCACCGCGGTGTTCGACGAGGCCGACGAGGCGCTGCGGGCCAGCCTGGCCAGCCACTCGGCGGTGGTCCTCACCGCACCGCCACACCGCCTGGCCGCCGCACCGCCGGCCCTTGCCGCCCGCTACGGCGTGCGCGTGGTGGACATCACCGCCGAGTTGATCCGCGCCATGCGCACCCGCGCCGCCATCGCCGGGGTGGACTGGACCCTGGTGCTGCGCGCCGACGCCGCACCTGCGGACAGCATGGACCGCAGCAACCTCGAACGCCTCGTCGCCGACGCCGCCGAAGCCTTGTGGCCCGCCCTGATGGCCGAAGAGTCCGCGCTGCTGCTCACCGACATCTCACCCCTTGCCCGCTACCGCCAACTCGACCTGCTCGCCACCCTGCTCAACACCACCACCACCCGCCCCGCCGCCCGCTGGCTCCTCGTACCCAAACGCGC
Source organism: Actinomycetota bacterium (assembly GCA_030837395.1). Lineage (GTDB taxonomy): Bacteria > Actinomycetota > Actinomycetes > S36-B12 > UBA10799 > JACJWR01. Next base: position 548 of record JAUPKO010000476.1, read on the forward strand.
CGGCGTCGCGGTCCCCACCCTGGACGGCACCGCGATCCCCCTCGCCTCCGGCACCTGGATCGAACTGCCCGCCCTCCTGCACGAGAAGAGCGCATGACCACCGACACCCTCACCGCCGACCTCCGCCGCCTGCTCACCGCCGTCACCGACGACCTACGCGGCCGCTCCGACCGCGACGACCTACCGTGGGCGGTGGCGTTGCGCGCCGAATACGACGACGCACGGCGCGCGGGACGTACCGCGTTCACGTGGTCGCAGTGGCGCGACGGGGAGATCGACCAGGCCGCCGTGGCATGGGTGTTGGGCACGGTTTTCGTCCGATTCTGCGAGGACAACGACCTCGTGACCCAACGCTGGATCGCTGGCCCCGGCGACGGCCTGCGCCTGGCAGTCGACGCCGAATCCGCGTTCTACGCGGCCAACCCTCGCGCGGGCACCGCCGACTGGTTGCACACCGCCTTCAGCGCCCTGGCCGACCTGCCCGCCACCGGCGGCATCCTGGACCGGGACCACTCCCTGGTCTGGCGGATCACCCCAGGCGACGACGTCTGCCGCGACCTGCTCACCTACTGGCGCACCACCGGCGACGGCGGCACCCTGGCCCACCCGCTGACCACCGACGACCTGGACACCCGCTTCCTCGGCGACATCTACCAAGACCTGTCCGAGCTGGCCAAGAAGAAGTACGCCCTGCTACAAACCCCCGACTTCGTCGAAGAGTTCATCCTCGACCGCACCCTGGACCCCGCCATCGCCGAATTCGGCCTGACCGGGCTGCGCCTGATCGACCCCACCTGCGGCTCCGGACACTTCCTGCTCGGCGCGTTCGGCCGGCTGCTCGCCGCATGGCAGGAACGCGAACCCGCCGTACCCGCCGGGGAGAACATTCGTCGGGCGCTGGACTCGGTCTACGGGGTCGACCTCAACCCCTTCGCCGCCGCCATCGCCCGCTTCCGCCTCGCCGTCGCAGCGCTGAAGGCGTCGGGATTCCGGCGGTTGAAGGACGCGCCGAACTGGACGATTCACGTGGCCGTCGGCGACTCGCTGCTCGGCGGGATGTCACAAGGGGCACTGATCGACGACCAGGGTGCCGCCGGATTCCACTACCGCAACGAGGACATCACCGAGTACCCGAGGATCCTGGAGTCGGGCCGGTACCACGTGGTGGTCGGCAACCCGCCTTACATCACAGTCAAGGACAAGGCCCTGAACGAGGCCTACCGGCAGGGCTACCTGACATGCAAAGGCAAGTACGCGCTGTCGGTGCCGTTCATGGAACTGTTCTTCCGCCTTGCGATCCGCGGCACCGCCGACAAGGGCGCCGGCTACGTCGGGCAGATCACCTCCAACTCGTTCATGAAACGCGAATTCGGCACCAAAGTCATCGAGACCCTGCTGTCCGGCAAGGGAGGGCCGAGCCACATCGACCAGAACCCCGTCGACCTCTTGGACGTGATCGACACCTCCGGCGCCTACATTCCCGGCCACGGCACACCCACCGTCATCCTCATCGGCCGACGCCGCTACCCCGCCGCGCAGACCGTCCACGCCGTGCTCGGCATGCGCGGTGAACCCGGCACCCCAGCCGATCCGAGGAAGGGGCTCGTCTGGTCGGAAATCGTCGGACACGTTGATGATCCAGAAGTTTTCGACGGCGACTACGTCACCGTCACCGACCTGCCACGGCAAACCCTCGCACAGCACCCCTGGTCACTCAGCGGCGGCGGCGCAGGGGACGTCAAGGAGTTGATTGACGCCGCTGCAGCGCAAACGCTCGAGCAGGTAGTGGAACTGGTCGGCGTGTTCGGCATGACCAACGCAGACGAGGTGTTCCTGGCACCCGCTGCCGCATTCCGGCGCAGACGTGTCGAGTCAGGCGCCCATCGGAGGCTCGTCATCGGCGAATCCATTCGTGACTTTGACTTCGGGCCCGGCGACGACTCGATCTTTCTGTACGGAAGTGATGGGCTCGAGCGCATCGAAGACGAGCCCGGCGCCCTCCGCTGGCTTTGGCCCGCGCGAACCGTGACCTGGGCACGAGTGACCTTCAACAAGGTCAGCTACCGCGCCGAGGGGCGGACCTGGTGGGAGTGGCATCAGGTGGCACTGGATCGGCTGCGGACGCCGTTGTCGATTTCGTTTGCGGAGGTGGCGACGCACAACCACTTCGTGTTGGACCGGGGCGGGAAGGTGTTCAAACAGACAGCCCCGGTGATCAAGTTGCCGGCGGATGCGTCGCTGGCCGAGCACCTGGGCCTGTTGGGGTTGTTGAACTCGTCCACGGCGTGCTTCTGGCTCAAACAAGTCAGCCACAACAAGGGTGGCTCTGGAATCGGAAGGGGCATACAACCGGAGGACTGGATGGGCCGCTACCAGTTCAACGCCGCCAAGCTGGAGCCATTCCCCCTCTCGGCTATCCTCCCAACCGGGTATGGCTTCGTGCTTGACGCGTTGGCCCAGCAGTCCTCGGCGAACCTTCCCCCGGCGGTGCTGGCAGATGACTCCGCCCGACCCTCGCGTGCCGTGTTGGAGGCGGCCCGCGGCCGGTGGGAGGTGTTGCGGGCGCAGATGATCGCCTGGCAGGAGGAGCTGGACTGGCACACCTACGCCACCTACGGTTTGAGCGATGAGGCGTTGACGTACCTGCCCCAGCCTGACCCGACAGCCGAGTCGATCGCGGATTCGTCACCGTCCACATCCGCTGCCCCCGCCTCGCCCACGTCCGCGACCCCGTCGCCGACGCCGAGGATCCCGGCGCTGCCGCCGGTGACATTGGGGCAGCGGGCGTTCGAGATTGTGTTGGCGCGGCGGATCGCGGCGGGGCAGGAGTCCTCGGAATGGTTCGCCC
>JAUPKO010000477.1 GCA_030837395.1 Actinomycetota bacterium
CGCATCGCAGTCGCCCGAGCCCTCGCCGGCGATCGTCCGATCATCTGGATCAACGTCTTCCGCCTCGGCCGAGACGGGCCGATCAATCGGGCCATCGCCAACGCCACCCGCGTCGACCCGCTGTTCTGGACCATGCAGTTCAAACCCTGGGTCGACGCCTTCCCCACGTTGCTGCTCCCCGACAAGATCCACCTGACGAAGGCGGGCTCGCAGTGGCGAGCCACGCTCTACGGGCCGACCTTCTGAATCCGCAGCGGCGCCACCTGTGCATCCACGCCCCCCCTGCGCCTCCCTTGGGACGGCTGTGCGGCGGGGTAGGATCGGCCGTTGTGACCTGTGTGTGCGACCACGTGTGAGAGGCGGTGAGTCTTGATGGGAATCCTGGACAGGTTCGAGACGAGCCTCGACAAGATGGTCAACGGCGCCTTCGCCAAGGCGTTCAAGGCCGATGTGCAACCGGTGGAGATCGCCGCGTCCGTGCAGAAGGAGATGGACGAACGCGCTGCTGTGGTCACCCGTACCCGCACCGTCGTGCCGAACGAATACGTCGTGCACCTCTCGGACAGCGACTACGAACGACTCGCGACCTATGCCGAGGTCCTCAGCGACGAGTTGGCCGAACTCGCCCGGGAGTACGCCCAGGAGCAGCGCTACACCTTCCTCGGCCCAGTCGCGGTCACCCTCACCGAGGAGGACGGTCTGGCCACCGGCGTCTTCCGGGTGAGCAGCCAGGCGACCGCGGCAGCGCCCACGACGGTCGGGCGGGCCGGAACCGGCGTCTCACTGCACCCGCGTCTACTTGCCGCCGGGCAGGAGATTGTCCTGCCCGGGTCCACCACGGTGCTGGGCCGCGGCAACGAGGTGGACATCCGGCTCGAGGATCCCGGCGTCTCGCGCCGCCACGCCGAGATCACCGTCGCCGACGGCGTCGCCACCATCACCGACCTCGGCAGCACCAACGGCACCCTGGTGGACGGGGTCAAGATCACCAGCCAGCCGCTGGCCGATGGGTCGATCATCCGATTGGGGTCGACCGACATCACCTACCGGGGTTCGTGATGAGCGAACTCGCGCTGACACTGCTGCGGTTCGGCTTCCTGCTGCTGCTGTGGCTGTTCGTGCTGCTGGTCGTCTCGGCCCTGCGCCGGGACCTGGCCGCACCGTCGAGCGCACCGGTCGCTACCACCGGCACGGCCACCACTCGTGAGCCCAAGTCGCGCAAGCGTCGGGCCAAGGACACCGCCCGCAAGTTGGTCGTCGTCGAGGGCAGCCTCGCCGGCACGGTGTTGCCCCTGGGCACCTCGCCGGTCACCCTCGGCCGGGCCGCCGACTGCACCCTCGTGCTCGATGACGACTACGCGAGCAGCCACCACTCGCGCCTGTATCCGCACGAAGGGACCTGGGTGCTTGAAGACCTCGGCTCCACCAACGGCACCTGGATCGACCGCACCAGGGTGACCGGGCCCACAGTGTTGGCGATGGGGCAGCCGCTGCGCATCGGGCGGACCGTCTTCGAACTCCGGGCCTGACCGTGGTGCTCAACCTGCGGTACGCCGCCCGTTCGGATGTCGGCCTGGTGCGGTCCGGCAACGAGGATTCGGGCTACGCAGGTTCGCGCATGCTGGTGGTGGCCGACGGCATGGGTGGTCACGCTGCGGGCGAGTTGGCCAGCGCCACCGCTGTCGCCACCTTCGCCGCCCTCGACGTCGACGAGGAACTGCGGCCCGGTGACGACGAGATCCTTGGTCTGCTGGCCGCCGCCTCGGACGAGGCCCACGAGGCATTGGCCCACGTGGCCAGCACCTCGCCGGAGTCGCGCGGTATGGGAACGACCGTCACCGCGTTGGCCTGGCTCAACGATCGCGTGGCGGTCGCCCACATCGGTGATTCGCGCGCCTACCTCCTGCGCGACGGGGCGCTCTCGCAACTCACGCGGGATCACACCTTCGTGCAGACGCTGGTCGAGGCCGGGCGCATCACCCCAGCCGAGGCGGCGACCCACGAACGCCGCAACCTGCTGATGAAGGCCCTCGACGGCGTACACGAGGTGGAGTGCGACCTTTCGATCCGAGAGGTTCGGGCCGGCGATCGCTTCCTGCTCAGCAGCGACGGCCTGCACGGGGTCGTCAGCGAGGATCGCCTCACCGAAATCCTGACCGAAAACTCCGACCCGACCGGGGCGGTGACGTCGCTGGTCGAGGAGTCACTGCGCCTCGGCGCCCCGGACAACGTCACGGCCCTGGTGGCCGATGTCGTGGACTTGCCCGTTGTGGACGCCACGATCCTGCACAGCCCTATCGTGGTGGGGGCCGCAGCCGAGCGACGCAATCGCCTGCGGCTGCCGGGGGTGGACTTCCCCTCCGACGCGCAACCGCTGCCCGGCGGCGAGGATTCCGCCGGTGAGACGCCCACATCCGCCGAACGGGCCACGCCGGCGGCAGTAGCGACGGAACCCACGCGGCGCCTGGGTGGTCCCACTGCCATGCTGTTGATCGCCGCCCTGGTGCTGGTGCTGCTGACCGCCGGTGGCTGGTGGTGGACCCGTTCGCAGTACTTCGTGGGCGCCTACAACGGCAAGGTCGCGGTGTTTCAGGGGATTCCGCAGGGTCCCGGCGAGCACGGCCTCGCCACGGTCGAGTCCGTATCGGAGACCCCCGTCGCGGACCTGCCCGAATTCGAACGAAACCAGGTCGAGGCCAATATCAGCGCCGATAGCGTCGACGATGCCCTGCGAGTCGTGGCCACGCTGTCCACGGCGGCCGAGGACTGCCGCAAGGTGCCCACGCCGGCCGGCTGCCCGCCTTCGACCGCACCAGCTCCCGCCCCGTCGCCCTCGGGTTCAACCACAGCCCCCACTCCCACCCCGTCCGTAGCGGCACCGTCGCCGACCCCTGTGGCGGCCGCATGAGTGCCACCGACTCGTTGCCGGCCCCGGCCCCCACCAGCAGCAACCGACATGTCGAGCGGAACCTGCTGATCATGGCCTACCTGGTGGGCCTGGTGGCCTACCTCAGCGTCGATCTCGTGGTGCTGGGCCGACTCTCGCCGGTGTTCCCACTGGCCATCGTGGTATTCGGCGCCCTCCTGCTCATCGCCCACGCCGGGGTGCGCATCCTGGCGCCCTTCGCCGACCCCTTCCTCCTGCCGGCCGCCGCCATGCTCAACACCATCGGGCTGGTGATGATCCACCGCCTGGATCTTGCGGACCAGCTGCGAGCCGAACGCAACGGCACCGAACTGCCGCGGGCCGACGCCGAGGCGCAGTTCACCTGGCTGGTGCTGGCCATCGCGCTGTTCGTGCTGACCTTGCTGATCATCCGCGACCACCGGCGGCTGCAACGCTTCACCTACACCGCCATGTTGGGTGGCGTCATCTTGCTGCTCCTACCGCTGGTCCCTGGGCTGGGCACCAACATCAACGGTGCCACCCTGTGGATCCAGATGGGTCCATTCTCGTTCCAGCCCTCCGAATTCGCCAAAATCCTGTTGACGATCTTCTTCGCCGGCTACCTGGTGCTCAAGCGGGAGTCGATGGCAATCGTCCGCACGAAGGTGCTCGGTCTGGGCATCCCCCGCGGACGCGACCTGGGACCGATCGTCGTGGCGTGGGCCTTCGCGCTGGTGGTGCTGGCCCTGGAGAAGGACCTCGGAACCGCGCTGATGTTCTTCGGCCTGTTCGTGGTGATGGTCTACGTGGCCACGGGTCGCCGGTCCTGGTTGGCCATCGGTGGCCTGCTGCTGGCTGTCGGCGGCGCCATCGGCTACGTCGCCTTCGGGCACGTGCAGCAGCGGGTGAACATCTGGTTGGACACCTGGAGCTACGCCCAGGACCAGTCCTTCCAACTCGCGCAGGCACTGTTCGGCCTGGCCAGCGGAGGTCTGCTGGGGTCGGGCTGGGGGTCGGGGTACCCGCAGTTCGTGCCCTTCGCCAAGTCCGACTTCATCGCGGCCGCGATCGGCGAGGAACTCGGCCTCGCGGGCATGTTCGCGGTGATCATGCTCTATGCCATCGTCGTGGAACGCGGTCTGCGCACGGCCATCGCGGTGCGCGATCCCTTCGGCACGCTCTTGGCGGTGGGGCTTTCCAGTGTGCTGGCTCTGCAGACTTTCGTGGTGATCGGAGGCGTCACGCGGTTGATCCCGCTGACCGGTCTGACAACGCCGTTTCTGGCGTATGGCGGTTCGGCGCTGCTAGCCAACTGGGTCACGATCGCGCTGCTGCTGCGCATCTCGGACCGGGCTCGCCGGCCGGCACCCGAGACCCGCCCGCTCACCACGACCGCCGCCGCGGGGGTGGGTGGATGAACCTGCAGATCCGACGGCTCTCGGTCGTCTTCGGCGTGCTGATCTTCGTGATGATGCTCAATCTGTCGTTCCAGCAGGTCTTCCTGGCCGACAGCACCAAGGCCCGCGACGGCAATGCCCGCGTCCTGCTGCAGGAGTACGACCGGGAACGTGGACCGATCCGCGTGCAGGCATCCCAGGTGGCACGATCCGAACCCACCGATGACGCGTTGAAGTACCTGCGGGTGTACTCCAACGGTCCGCTGTACGCCTCTGCGACCGGGTTCTACTCCATCGTCTACGGAGCCACGGGCATCGAGAAGACCGACAACTCCGTGCTCAACGGCACCGGGCCCGCCTTCTTCGTCGATCGCCTCAAGCAACTCTTCGGCGGGGCCCAGGTGCAGGGTGGCGCCGTCACCCTCACCCTCGACCCCGCCGCCCAGGAGGCCGCCGCAGCGGGTCTGGGGAATGCCATCGGCTCGGTCACCGCGATTGATCCCAAGACGGGGGCCGTGCTGGCCTTGGTGCAATCGCCCTCGTTCGACCCCAACCGACTCAGCAGCCACGACCAGCCCGAGATCACCGAGTACTACGAGTCTCTCGAGGCCGATCCCAGCCAGCCCTTGCTGAACCGGCCGTTGGTGTCCACCCAACCCCCGGGCAGCACCTTCAAACTGGTCACCAGCGCCGCCGCCCTCGAGGCGGGCTACCAGCCGGACTCGCTGTTCCCCGGTCCGGCCCTGTACACCGTGCCAGGCACCAACGACACCATCCCGAACTTCTGGCGCGGACCGTGCGGACCCGACGACTCGATCACCTTGGAGGAGGCTCTGACGATCTCCTGCAACACGGCCTTCACCTACCTGGGCAACGAACTTGGCGACGAGGCCCTCAAGACGCAGGCCGAGAAGTTCGGTTTCAACACCTCCTTCGCGATCCCGCTGGCTGCTGCAGAGTCGCGCTACCCCAGTAATCTCAACGCCACCCAGACCGCCCAGAGTTCGATCGGGCAGTACAACGTCGCCGCCACCACCTTGCAGATGGCCATGGTGGGAGCCTCCATTGCCAACGGCGGCGTCACGATGGTCCCCTACCTCGTGCAAGACACTCGCGGCGCCAACCTCGAGATAATCTCCAGCACCAAGCCGCAGACGCACGCAACCGCGCTGTCGGCCGAGAACTCGGCGAAACTGCTCGGCATGATGGAATCCGTGGTCGAGCGAGGTACTGGCACCATGGCGCAGATTCCGGGCGTACGGGTGGGCGGCAAGACTGGCACGGCAGAGACCGACCCCACCCGGCCCACCATCTCGTGGTTCGTCGGCGTGGCACCTCTGGACGACCCGAAGATCGCCGTCGCCGTCGCCATCGAGGACAGCAAGGGGGCGGCCGCCGGCCCGCTGGCCATGACCACCGCCCGCAATGTGATCGAGGCAACCCTGCAATGATCGCCCACACAGCATCACCGACGGAGGTCCGCTAGTGGCTCAGCAGAGGTTGCTCGGGGATCGCTACGAGATCGTCGGCGAGATCGGCCGCGGCGGCATGGCCGAAGTCGTCGAAGCCAACGACCTGCGACTGGGTCGGCGCGTCGCGATCAAGCTGCTACGGCCCGACCTGGCTCGCGATCCCGCCTTCATCGCGCGATTCCGGCGTGAGGCGCAGGCCGCTGCGGCCCTTAATCAGCCCAACATCGTGGCGGTCTACGACACCGGCGAAGACGTCCTGCACGAAGGTGCCGACGCCATCACGGTGCCGTACATCGTGATGGAGTTCATCGATGGTGTGACGCTGCGCCAATTGCTATCCAGCGGACGCCGCCTCCTGCCCGAGAGGGCGTTGGAGATCACCGCAGGCATCCTGGCCGCCTTGGACTACTCCCACCGGCACGGCATCGTGCACCGCGACATCAAGCCCGCCAACGTGATGCTCACCCGCGGCGGCGAGGTGAAGGTGATGGACTTCGGCATCGCCCGGGCAGTCGCAGATGCCAACTCCTCGATGACCGCGACGAGCACCGTGATGGGTACCGCCGCCTACCTGTCACCGGAACAGGCACGCGGCGAGGTGGTCGATGCCCGCAGCGACCTCTACTCCACCGGCTGCGTGTTGTTCGAACTGCTCACCGACCGGGCGCCGTTCGTGGGCGAGTCGCCCGTCTCGGTTGCCTATCAACATGTTGGCGAGGAGCCGCCCGCCCCCTCGACAATTGATCCCACCATTCCGGCGACCACCGACGCCA
>JAUPKO010000478.1 GCA_030837395.1 Actinomycetota bacterium
GGAGAAGATCCTCAAGGCTCCCGGAAAAGCCAACTCCGCAGCACCGCTGCTGGCCTACGAACTCGGCGGCACCCTGCTGTTGGGCTTCATCTCGGCGGTCGCCTTCGCCACGATCCTGGCGGTGGTCGCCGGCTTGACCATCACCGCGAGCGCCTCCTTCGCCCACGACATCTACGCCAGCGTGATCAAGCGCGGCGACCTGTCGGCGGACAAGGAGGTCCGAGTGGCCCGCATCGCAGCCGTGGTGATCGGCCTGGTGGCGATCGTCGGCGGCATCCTGGCCAAGGACCAGAACATCGCGTTCCTGGTGGCTCTGGCCTTCGCGGTCGCGGCATCGGCCAACCTGCCGACGATCCTCTACTCGCTGTTCTGGAAGGGCTTCAACACCCGCGGCGCGCTGTGGAGCATCTATGGCGGTCTGATCGCCTCAGTCGGGTTGATCATCTTCTCCCCGGTGGTGTCCGGCAAGCCCGTGGACGCCGTGACCGGCAAGAGCGCCTCGATGATCCAGGGCGTGGACTTCTCCTGGTTCCCGTTGGACAACCCGGGCCTGGTGTCGATTCCGCTGGCCTTCTTCCTCGGTTGGCTCGGCGCCGTCACCTCCAAGGAGCACGACGCCGCCAAGTACGCCGAGATGGAGGTCCGTTCGCTCACCGGTGCAGGTGCCGAGAAGGCCACCGTCGCGCACTGAGCACTCCCCCACAAGCCCGCCCGGGCGCCAGAGACCTCCAGACTCCTGGCGCCCGGGCGCACCAACCCCCGATCTCCGGCAGCTTCGGGCGCAACCGTGGCGCCCGGCCCACGAACCTCATAGCATCACGCACAGCACTCGGACCGGTCACAGCACCGTGCCATCCCTCAATTCCGCGGCCCGTCTGGGCCCGACCCTGACCCCAGCACCGCCATCGCCCCGAACGTCCGCACCGCACACGAGAGGCCCCGCCCATGACCCACGACGCCCTGGAGAACCTCAGCCACGAGGACCGCTCCTTCCCCCCGTCGGCCGAGTTCGCCGCCCAAGCCAACGGCACCGCCGAGTTGTACGCCGCTGCCAAGGCCGACCGGTTGGGCTTCTGGGCCGAGCAGGCCGAGAAGTTCGTCAGCTGGGACACCCCCTTCACCGAGGTGCTCGACTGGTCCAACCCGCCGTTCGCGCGCTGGTTCGGCGACGGCGAGCTCAACCTGGCCTACAACTGCGTCGACCGTCACGTGGAGGCCGGCTACGGCGACCAGGTGGCCATCCACTGGGTGGGCGAACCCGCTGACGACACCCGCGCCATCACCTACGCGGACCTGCAGGCGGACGTCAACAGGCTGGCCAACGCCCTCACCGAACTCGGCGTGGGCAAGGGCGACGTCGTTGCGATCTACCTTCCAATGATCCCCGAGGCGGTGGCGGCGATGCTCGCGTGCGCCCGCCTGGGCGCCCCTCACTCGGTTGTCTTCGGGGGCTTCTCGGCCGAGGCGCTGCGCTCTCGCATCGACGATGCCCAGGCCAAGGTGGTGATCACCGCCGACGGCGGCTACCGCCGCGGCAAGCCATCAGCGCTCAAGCCGATCGTCGACGAGGCGCTGGAACTCGGCGCCGAGACGATCCAGAGTGTGATCGTCGTGCAGCGCACTGGCCAGGACGTCGGCTGGGTCGAAGGCCGGGACCACTGGTGGCACGAACTCGTGGCCTCGCAGAGCCCCGAGCACGCCTACACCCCGCACAACGCCGAGGACACCTTGTTCATCCTCTACACCTCCGGCACCACGGGCAAGCCCAAGGGCATCAAGCACACCTCCGGTGGCTACCTCACCCAGGCCGCCTACACGTTCAACAACGTGTTCGACATCAAGCCCGACACCGACGTCTACTGGTGCACCGCGGACGTCGGCTGGGTGACCGGGCACTCCTACATCGTCTATGGCCCGCTGGCCAACCGCGCGACCCAAGTCATGTACGAGGGCACACCCGACACCCCTCACAAGGGCCGGCTGTGGGAGATCGTGCAGGAGTACGGCGTGACGATCCTCTACACCGCCCCGACCCTGATCCGTACCATGATGAAGTGGGGCCGCGAGATCCCTGCCGGCTACGACCTGTCGAGCCTGCGACTGCTGGGGTCTGTGGGCGAGCCGATCAACCCCGAGGCGTGGATGTGGTACCGCAAGGTGATCGGTGGGGACCGGTGCCCGATCGTCGACACCTGGTGGCAAACCGAGACCGGCGCGATCATGATCTCGCCGTTGCCGGGTGTGACCGCGACCAAGCCGGGTTCGGCACAGGTGGCATTGCCGGGCATCGCGGTGGACGTGCTGGACGACCAAGGCGTGGCGGTGCCGGACGGGCATGGCGGCTACCTGGTGCTGACCGAGCCGTGGCCGGCGATGCTGCGCTCGATCTGGGGCGATGACCAGCGGTTCGTCGACACCTACTGGGCGCGGTTCCCGGGGCAGTACTTCGCCGGTGACGGGGCCAAGAAGGACGAGGACGGCGACCTGTGGTTGCTGGGCCGGGTGGACGACGTGATGAACGTGTCCGGGCACCGGATCTCGACGACTGAGGTCGAGTCGGCGCTGGTGTCGCACGAGGCTGTGGCGGAGGCCGCCGTGGTCGGTGCGGCTGACGAGATGACCGGGCAGGGCATCGTGGCGTTCGTGATCCTGCGCTCCCATGCCGCTGCGGACCCGGACATCGTGACCCACCTGCGCAACCACGTCGCCAAGGAGATCGGGCCCATCGCCAAGCCGCGCCAGATCCTGGTCGTGGCGGAGCTGCCCAAGACCCGCTCCGGCAAGATCATGCGACGCCTGCTGCGCGACGTTGCAGAGAACCGCGAGGTCGGCGACGTGTCGACCCTGGCGGACTCGTCGGTGATGGACTTCATCAAAACGGGTCTGAGCGGCGGCGGCGAGTAGCCCGCCACCCGCGCCCACCCGCGCCCCACCCGCGCCCCACCCGCTTGCCGCCCGCTTGCGCCCCGCAGTGCTTGCCGCCCGCTTGCCGCCCGCTTGCGCCCCGCAGTTGGGTTATCCAACCACCCGCGCCCCGCAGTCTGGTTATGGCACCGAATCAGTGCCCATACCCCGACTGCGGGGCG
>JAUPKO010000479.1 GCA_030837395.1 Actinomycetota bacterium
AGTTCAACAGGTGCAAGGTCATCGCGACTCCCCCTCACGTGGGTCCGCTGGGGCTGACCCCGTGGGCGACACGGGGCGCAGGACGCGCTGCACCGACGGCACACCGGGGTCCAGGGCGTTCGGGCGGGCATAGAGACCGGGCGGCAGCGGCTCGTGGGTCGGGAACTGTTCGGCCAGGTCGATCACGAAGTCGCGGGCCAGCAGATACGCCTGCCGCGCCGTGCCCAAGCTGTCCTTGAAACTCAACGTCCCGGCCAGGCCGGTGGGGGTGGGCAAATAGATCACCGGGAGCGCGGCCGCCGCCTGCGTCAGCGACGACAGTCGCTGCGTGCTGGCCAGCATCGAGTTGATGGCGGGTACCAGTTGCGTCAACCCGGTGCCGGCGGGCTTCTGGCTGGATGTTCCGGTGTCGAACACGACGATCGAACCGGCACCGCGGCGCATCGCGACCGAAGCGGGCAGGTTGGCGCTGGCCAGGGCATCGAAGTACCAGCGACCGTTGATCTCCACCGGCGGCAGGGCACCGGGAATCGCGGACGAGGCCAACAGTGCGGCGATGAGGTCGCCGGTCTCGAGCACTGCTGGCTGGCCGCTGATCATGTCGGTGGCCACGGCACCGAAGGGCAGGTGCAGGTCGGCGAAGTCGCGCGCGTCGAACACCTCCTCCAACGAGGCCACCTCCCCCGCGTTGTCGGCCAGCGACGGCTTGGTCAAGGTAGTGGGAGTCAGCATCGAGGTCCACCCGCCGGCGACGACGTCGGTCAGGTCGATGTCCGACCACAGGTAGGCCAGCCGATTGACGGCCGACACCGGATCCTCGGCGATCACGGCTCCGGTGAGGGCCCCGGCGCTGGATCCCAGCAGACGGTCTGGAACCCAGTCGGTCTCAGCAACGGCCTGCAACGTGCCCAACTGCACTGCCCCGTGCGACCCTCCCCCGGCGAGCACCCAGTAGACCGGCGGTGTCAGCAGGTGTGCCAGGGGCAGCACGCCGCCGTTGGCCGCAACAACTGCCGGCGGGCGCGGCCCGGGCACCTGCAGCGTCGCCGTGGAGGCAGATTTGCGACGTAAGGCCACGGAATCCATCATGGCAGCCACCCCGGAGGGCGTAACGTATCGCCCGTGCACCCGTTCCTGCAGATTTCGCCGCCGTTCGTGATTGCCCACCGCGGTGGTACCGAGCAGGCCGTTGAGAACAGCGACACCGCTTTCGCGCAGAGCATCAGGATGGGCGTGCGCTACCTCGAATCTGATGTCCGCACGACCTCCGACGGCGTGGCGATCCTGCAACACGATCCGGACCTGACCCGGGTCGCCCACTACGGCGCTCGGATCGATGAGATCACCTGGCATGAGATCGCGCGCATCGAACTGCCCGATGGTGGCCGGATGATGCGGCTGGACGAGGCGCTGACGACGTGGCCCGGAATCCGTTGGAATCTCGACGTCAAGGACGACCGTTCGGTGGTGCCCACCGTCACCGCCCTGCTGCGCGCAAGGGTCCTCGACCGGGTCTGTGTCGCCTCCTTCTCCAACCGGCGCCTCCTGCGCCTGCGCGCGGCGCTGGGCCCCGATGCGGCCACCGGCGCGACCTGGCGGGAAGCGCTGGCGATCCTGCGGATCCCAGGCGGCACTCGGTATCTGGGCCGGCAGTGGCAGGTCGGCGACGGTCGGCCCGTGGCTGTGCAGGTGCCCCCGAGCAGCCGTGGACTGCCGTTGATCACCCGGGGATCGGTGGCCGCGGCACATGCGCTGGGCATGCAGGTGCACGCGTGGACGATCAATGACCCACGACAGATGCGTCGGCTTCTGGACCTCGGGGTCGACGGTGTGGTGACGGATGTGCCGTCGGTGGCACTGGAAGTCATTGCGAATGGGGCGGCACCCAGCGGCGCCCCGGCCGGCTGAGCTGGCCCTTAACAGTTCCCTTACGTGGCCGACGGAACTCGACTCCGCAGGTAGCCATCCCATTGGCGTAATGGAACTTAACCCCACCAGCCCAGGTGTCGACCATGTGTGAGTCACGACTCATCGTGTGTGTTCCGGGCGCAGGCTGGGAACAACTGACCTGTCGGCCGTTGTTGAGGCCATCACACCACGTAGTTAGCGCACCCGCGTCGCGCCGGCGATCCCGGCATCGACAGGTTCGATGAGAGGAACACCATGGCAGAAGGAGCACTTCGCGGCACGAGGCTGGGCACCTCCAGCTTCGAGACCGACGAGAACGTCATCTTGGCCCCGCGGCAGACCATCGTCTACGACTGCCCCAACGGGCACGTGCTGGCGGTGCCGATGTCCCTCGAGGCAGAGGTTCCGACCTCCTGGGACTGCCACTGCGGATCGCAGGCCCTGCAGCGCGATGTCGCGCGACCCGAGGCCAAGGCCGGCAAGCACGTGCGCACGCACTGGGACATGCTGCTGGAGCGGCGCAGCATCGAGGAGCTTGAGGTGTTGCTCGCCGAGCGGCTGGAGATCATGCGCGGGCGGCCCGTCGAATTCGGTGACGTCCGTAAGTCCGCCTAACCTCAGTCCCGCTGCGGACCCTCGGTGGGAGGCATGATCTCCCCCATGATCACCCGTGGCGCACCGCCCGGATCGCCCTGTTGCGGTCCGGGCGGTGTCGCGTCCGGGGGGCGCACCACGGTTTCGCCCTCGATCACCGTCACCCGGCGGTAGCCACGGGCCGAGGCGACCGAGTCGACTCGGCCGCCGAAGCCGCGACGGATCAGTGTGCGCGTCGGCGGGAAGACCAGCACCAGGCCCACGGCGCCGGAGATGAACCCGGGCAGGATCAGCAGGATGCCGCCGACGAACAACAATCCGGCATCGCCCATGGCGGCGCCGAAGCCGGTGTTCATGTAGCCCGGGTCCGCCTGGGCCCGCTCGATCGTGCGCGACCACGCGCGGGTGGCCCGCCCGGTCATCGCCAGGCCCAGACCCAGCAACACCGCGCCCGCGATCAACACCGGCGCCCAGCCGAACTGCCCCACCAGCCACACGACGAGCCAGATCTCGGCGATGGGCCAGGCGATCAGGCCGAACAGGATCAGCAGGGCGCGCATGCCGTGCTACCAGTCCTCGCCGGGGTTGTGGCGCCGCCGCGAATTGCGCCACTTCGTCACCTTGCGCGCCCGGTTGCGCACCC
>JAUPKO010000480.1 GCA_030837395.1 Actinomycetota bacterium
CAGGCTGGTGCGAAGCCCACCACATCCAACACTGGGCCCACGGCGGACTCACCTCTGACCAAAATTTGGTCCTGCTGTGCTCGCGCCATCATCACGACCTCCACAACGGCCTATGGACCATCCACATCCCACCCGACGGCACCCCCACCGTCACACCCGGACCCCACCACCACAACGACAACCGAAACGAGGGCCAGCACCGGCACCGAAACGAGGGCCAGCACCGGCACCGCCGACGACCACCCACGGCCGACTGACCACCGCGGCCGCAGACCGAACCACCAAGAGGCGCCGGTACGGCGGCGTACCTGCACGCGATAGGTAGGTCCTAGATGTGAATCACCATGCCCGGCTCCGCCACAACGACGTCGCCGTCATAGGCGCCGGCGGCCTCCGCGACCGCCCCCGAGTTGTCGTGCCATGCCACCATGTGGGTCAAGATCAACCGCCCGACACCGGCCTGCGCTGCCATCGCGCCCGCCTCACGCGCAGTCATGTGCAACGCCGGCGGGTTGACATCGTCCTCGCGGAAGGACGCCTCAAACAGCGCCACGTCAGCTCCCCTTGCGGCCTTGACCAGACCGTCGCATGGCGCAGTGTCGCCCGAGAACACGAGGGTTCGATCACCCGCGCTCACGCGCAACGCATGGCACACCACCGGGTGATGCACTTCGGTCGCTGTGACAGTGAAAGGCCCGACCGAGAATCCACCTGCGGGATAGGTCTGCACGTCGAACACGTCAGCCATGCCAGGGTCGGGGTCCATCCCGTAGGCCGTGGCGAGCCGGACAGCGGTGTCGTCCGGTCCAAAGACCGGAATCACCGGCGGCATCCCCGAGGGGCGGTACCGACGCGCCACATACAAGGCGCACATGTCCAGGAAGTGGTCTGCGTGCAGGTGAGACAGCAGCACCCCGTCGAGGTCACACGGGTCGCAGTAGTGGTGCAGCGGCCCCAGCGCCCCGGAGCCGAAGTCGAGTGCCAACCGGAACCCGTCCTGCTCCACCAGGTAGCAGGACGCGGCGCTTGTGGCGTTGGGGTAGGAGCCCGCGCATCCCACGATGGTCAGTTTCATGCGAGCACCGCACCCGCGTGTTCAACCTCGGATACTTCGGGCCCAAGGAAGCGGCGGCCCAGAACCTCGAACGGTGCGGGGTCGCCGGTGGCCAGGAAGCGGTGCCGGGGCGGCTCCCCCGACTGGTTGAGCAGCCCATTGGTCACCAACACTCGATACACATCCTTGGCAGTCTCCTCAGCGCTGGACACCAGCGTCACGTCGTCACCCACGACGTACGAGATGACGCCCGTGAGCAGTGGATAGTGGGTACAGCCGAGTACCAACGTATCTACCCCCGCATCCATCAGCGGATCAAGGTAGCCATGGGCGGCGGCCAGCAATTGCGGCCCCGAGGTGATGCCCGCCTCGACGAACTCGACGAACTGCGGGCAGGCCTGCGAGGTCAACTGCATGTGTGGCGCGGCAGCGAACGCGTCTCCATAGGCTCCACTGGTCACCGTCGCCTGCGTGCCGATGACGCCCACATGACCGTTCCGGGTGGCCCGGACCGCCCGCCGAACCGCAGGCTGGATGACCTCGACCACCGGCACGTCATAGCGTTCACGGGCATCGCGCAGCACAGCGGCACTGGCGGAGTTGCAGGCGATGACCAACACCTTCACCCCCTCTCGGACCATGTGATCCATGACGTCCAGGGCGTAAGCCCGCACCTGTGCCAGCGGCAGCGGCCCGTAGGGACCGCGCGCGGTGTCGCCGACGTAGTAGATGGACTCGTCTGGCAACTGATCGAGAATCGCCCGGGCGACAGTCAGACCGCCGACGCCGGAGTCGAATATTCCAATGGGGGACTGAACCACGTCACAAGGGTAGGCACCACCGGGGCCCTGCACCTAGCGTTAGCGCTGGTGAGCCTCATCACGGTCGCCGCCGAAGCAGCAACCTCAGCCCGCGCTGCGGACAGCAGCCACGGAGCCCGCGCTCATAGCCCCGGCACTGGCAGTCTGCGGTTGCCGTCCGGCTGCGAAGTCCTCCACCCGGCCGAACACTCGAACCGCCACCACCAGCCCCCCGATGGCCAGCCCGAAGAACACCACCAGCGCGAGCGGTCCGGTCAGGCCCCAGGTGTTGACGGCCAACTGAGCCAATGCCGCGGTCGGCCAGCCCCACAGATAGATCGTCAAGGTTCGCCGAGTGAGCCGGTTGAGCAGACGCGGCATGGCCTCCGCCAACCGAAGCACCAACGGCCGAGCCACCAACAACAAGCTCAGCCATCCCAGCCCGAGCAGCGCATGCACCAAGGCCGAGTCGTGCACCGCCAACGGCGACTCGATCTGCCACACCAACCAGGCCCCAGGGAAGGCCAGCGCCGCAATGCCCACCCCGGACAAGCCGTCGAAGATCCCCCGGTCTCGCCCGGGCACCACTCCCCGCACGAGTACACCGTCGGTGTACCAGAAGCCCAGCACGAAGAAGAACTGGAACAACGAGATGCTGTTGACTTCGGCATACACGAACGTGGTGGTGTGCTCTGTCACGTAGGAGGCGCCCAACAGCAAGGCGACCGAACCCGCCAGCAGCAGCCGCGGCGCGCGCCTATGCAACCAGACCAGCGCCGGCGCCAACAGCAGCAGCCAACAGATCACCACCAGGAACCACAGATGGGCCATCCCGAGGAAACCCGCCGGGCTGTTGATCGGGTTGATCAGGGGCACGGCGCTCAAGACCGACCGCAGCCAGGAGACTGTGTACATCTCCTCCGGGTGCAGCAGGTCAAGGGCAATGGTCACCGACAGGGCGACCGTCAGGTAGACCCAGAACGGGATCAGCAACCTGCGCAGCCGATCGCGCCAGAACCCCGCCGCGCTGACACGACGCGCCCGCCAGGGGTCCAGCGACTTGAGCGCAAGCGCCCCGGAGACGAAGAACACCAGCGGCATGCCTGGGGCCACGAACGTGGGCGCCGGCCACCACAGCAAGGCCGCAGGCGCCAGGCCAAGCAGGTGCACCGACACGACACGCAGGATCGCCCAACTGCGAATCAAGTCCCGGTAGGGGTCGCGACTCGAGGCCCGCACCCCTGACGGACGCACGGTGGACTGAAAGGACATCGACA
Source organism: Actinomycetota bacterium (assembly GCA_030837395.1). GTDB lineage: Bacteria > Actinomycetota > Actinomycetes > S36-B12 > UBA10799 > JACJWR01. The sequence continues at coordinate 3,132 of JAUPKO010000480.1, forward strand.
TACCGTAAGCCTGTCCGTCTACTGCCCCGACGAAACCCGACGGAGAGGTGTGCCGTGTCACATCAGGCCCAGAGTTGACCCTCCAGCGCCACCGCGGCCTCCGCCAACGTGCCCGAGTAGGCACCCGTAGACAAATACTTCCAGCCCCCGTCGCAGACGATGAAGGCGATATCGGCACTGTCCCCGCGGTCCGCCACCTGTTGCCCGATCGTCAACGCCGCGTGCAGAATGCCGCCGGTCGAAATGCCCGCGAAGATCCCCTCCACCTCGACCAGTTCACGCGTGCGCCGCAATGCATCACGCACACCCACCGAGAATCGCCGGGTGAGCACCGACGCGTCGTACAACTCCGGCACAAAGCCCTCGTCCAGATTCCGCAGGCCATAGACCAGTTCGCCGTACCGCGGCTCGGCAGCGATGACCTCAACGCCCGGCACCTGCTCGCGCAAGAATCGGCCAGCCCCCATGATGGTGCCTGTGGTGCCCAGGCCGGCCACGAAATGAGTGATCGTCGGCAGGTCCGCGAGGATCTCCGGCCCGGTGCCGCGGTAGTGCGCCTCGACATTCGCCGGATTGCCGTACTGGTACAGCATCACCAGATCGGGCCGGGCGGCAGCCAACTCCCGCGCTACCCGGACCGCCTCATTGGAACCACCGGCCGCCGACGAGTAGATGATCTCGGCCCCCCACATACGCAGCAGTGCCGTGCGCTCCTCGGACGTGTTCTCCGGCATGACACAGATCAACCCGTAGCCCTTGACGTGCGCGGCCATGGCCAGCGAGATGCCCGTGTTGCCGCTGGTCGGTTCGAGGATCGTCGCACCGGGGGTGAGGCTGCCGTCCAGCTCGGCCGCGGTGATCATGGCCAGCGCGGCGCGATCCTTGATCGATCCCGTGGGATTGCGATCCTCCAACTTGGCCCAGAGGCGCACGTTTGGGGCAGGCGACAGTCGCGGCAGCCCCACCAAGGGCGTGCCTCCGACGGAGTCCAGCAGCGAATCGAAGCGCATCGCGCGTGGTTCTAGCCGCCGGCGACGGCAGGCAGGATCGTCACGCTGTCGCCGTCCGCCACCGCAGTCGCGAGGCCGTCAAGAAATCGCACGTCCTCATCGTTGAGGTAGACGTTGACGAATCGACGCAGCCCCTTGTCGTCGATGAGGCGGTCGGCGATGCCGGGGTAGTTGGCGTCGAGGTCGGCAATGACCTCGGAAATGGTGGCACCCTGCGCCGGCACCGCCTTCGCATTGGCGGTGTACGTGCGCAGGATCGTCGGCACTCGGACCTCGATGGCCATGGCGGTGGGACTCCTCATGGGTCAGCAACAGTGCCCGCGACGCGGGCGAGACAACAGCCTAAGGGGTGCAACACCACGCCGCCGCCGGTGGACGGCTCAGTCGAGGAACTCGACCGGCTCCTCGTGAACCTCACCGTCGACGATCCGAAAGGAGCGGAACTCATAGGGCCCGGCCTCGGTCCCGGTCTCACGAGTGGAGATCAGCACGTAGTGCGCGCCCGGCTCGGAGGCATACGACACGTCCGTGCGCGACGGGTAGGCCTCCGTGGCGGTGTGGGAGTGATAGATCACGACCGGTTCTTCGTCCCGGTCGTCCAGGTCCCTGTACAGGCGCAACAGGTCCATCGAGTCGAACTCGTAAAAGGTCGGCGAGCGGGCAGCATTGAGCATGGGAATGAAACGTTCCGGACGGTCGCCGCCCGCCGGCCCGGCGATGATGCCGCAGGCCTCGTCCGGATGGTCCGCGCGGGCATGCGCGACCATCTGTTCGACTAGGGCGCTTCGGATCCGCAGCATGGTCGCCCAGGGTAGCCACCCGCCCCGCCGCACGCCGCAGGTGCCTGGTCGCGCCTTCCCGACCTTCCGTTCGCAAGAAGAGTCTCTACTACCTGATCCTGCTGTCAGCGGCTGTGCTGCTGGTGGCCTGGCTGCCGGCCCAAGTCAGCCCGAGACGGCCCGAACCAAGGTCTCCTGCAGGTAGGTCAAGAAGTCATAGACCTGGTACTGCACGAACTGATCGTCGTCCTCAGCCAGCGACTGCAGCCGCGCGTGGTCGGCCTCCCCTGTGATGTCGAGCCGCACCGCCAACGCCAACCGAAGATCATTGAGGGTGGTGAGCCACGCCGACGCCTGAGCCGGGTCCAGGTTGATCTTGTCACCGTCCTCGAGGGTTGCCAGCACCGTCAGAGCTGCCGCGACCTTCTGCTGACGCAGGCCGAGTTCGGTGAACCGGCGGAACTCCAGCGCTTCGGCAGCGTCCTCATAACCGGGCGGGAAGAGCCGTTCGAGCACGGGGTCGCGCTCGTCCAGCAAACCCATGTGGCCCACCCCGGAGTCGAGGTCCTCGAGCCCCAACTGCACCGCTAGCGGATCGGCATCACGCGACTCGGGCGGTTCGATCATGCCGACCAGTTGCTCGATCATTGTCCGCAGCAGCCCTCGTTCCATCGCCTCGAGCCGCCCGGTCACCCGCCCCGTGAGGGTCCGCCGAAAACCGAAAGCCGCCACCCTGCCCGCTCCTTCAGTTCCCGGCACCGTCGTTGTGCACCGTGGCCCACAGACCATAACTGTGCATCGCTGTGGCGTCGTGCTCCATCTCGTCGCGGCCCCCCGCCGACACCACCGCCTTGCCCTCATTGTGCACGGCGAGCATCAACGCCTCGGCCTTGTCCTGGCTGAATCCGAAGTACTGCTTGAACACATACACCACGTACGACATCAGATTGACCGGGTCATCCCACACGATGCACACCCACGGTCCGTCCAGGGCCGTCTCGGCGGCCTCCTCGACGAGCTCATCGGGCATCACTGTCATGACCCCATGGTGTCACGAGAGTCGTACCCTGAGCGCATGGACGAGCACGTTGGGCATAACCACCCGGACATTCCGCTGCCGAATCCGGACTTGCCGCCGTCACCGCTGGTGACCGCGATCAGGGCGGCTGTGATCGGCGACGACGAGGTGATCGACACCCCCTACGGACCGCGCCGGATCACCTACGCCGACTACACCGCCAGCGGCCGCGGACTGGGCTTCCTGGAGGATTTCGTCCGCAACGAGGTGCTGCCCCGCTACGCCAACACTCACACCGAATCGTCTGGCACCGGCCTGCAGACCACGATGCTGCGCGAGGACGCCCGCGCCATCATCCGCCGCAACCTCGGCGCCGACGACGACGTCGCGGTGATCTTCGCCGGTTCCGGCACCACCGGGGCCATCGACCGCCTCATCGGCATCCTCAACCTGCGGCTGCCGGCCGACCTCGACGCGCGCTACCACCTGCTCGACCAGATTCCCGCGGCTGACCGCCCCGTGGTGTTTATCGGACCCTTCGAACACCACAGCAACGAGTTGCCCTGGCGGGAGTCGATCGCCGACGTGGTGACGATCCCGGAGGACGCGGACGGCCACATCGACGAGCAGGCCCTGCGTGCCGCGCTCATCGCCCACGCTGATCGACCGCTGAAGATCGGCTCATTCTCGGCGGCCAGCAACGTCACGGGAATCGTGACGAACGCGTGTGCGATCGCGTCCCTGCTGCACGACTACGGCGCCCTGTCGTTCTGGGACTACGCCGCAGCGGCTCCCTACGTGGCCATCGATATGAATCCGGTCTGCGACGTGCACCCCGATGCACACAAGGACGCGGTGGTGCTCAGCCCGCACAAGTTCATCGGCGGGCCCGGCACTCCAGGTGTCCTAGCCGTGCGCCGCGACCTGCTGACCAACTCCGTGCCGGACGTCGTCGGCGGCGGTACCGTGGCCTACGTCGGACCGCACAAGCACGCCTACCTGCACGACGCCGAGCACCGGGAGGAGGCCGGCACCCCCGCGATCGTCGAGTCGATCCGGGCAGGGCTGGTGTTCCTACTCAAAGAGTCCGTGGGCACCGAGGTGATCCGGGCCCACGAGGAGGACTTCGTCCGCCGCGCCATCGCCACGTGGAGCGCTCACCCCAATATCGACATTCTGGGCAACACCGAAGCCGAGCGGCTGTCCATCGTGTCGTTCACCGTGCGTCGCACCGGCGGGCGCTACCTGCACCACAACTTGGTCGTGGCGATCCTGAACGACCTGTTCGGCATCCAGGCTCGCGGCGGCTGCTCGTGCGCGGGACCGTACGGGCACCGCCTGCTGGGCATCTCCGAAGAGGTTTCCGCCGAGTACCAGGAGCAGATCGTCGCCGGCTGCGAGGGCATCAAACCCGGCTGGGTTCGGGTCAACTTCAACTACTTCATCTCCGAGGAGGTGTTCGCCTACCTCGTGCGGGCCGTCGAGTTGGTGGCCGACCACGGCGCCCGACTGCTGCCGGACTACACCTTCGACATCGATACCGGGCTGTGGCGACATCGGGGTGGTCCGGTGGAGCCCCCGCTGCGACTGTCCGACGTCTCGTTCGACGACGGGATGATGCGGTACCCGCATCATCACCGCACGGCTGACGAGAGCGCACTGGCCAGCTACCTGGCCGAGGCTCGCGAACTGCTGGCCCGCTACCGCGAACCCTCGGATGACGAACTGGTGCGCAACGATGCCGACATCGCCGGGCTGATCAGCACCCCGGTCGAGCACCTGCGCTGGTTCGAAGTGGCCCGCAGTTGCCTGTCCGATGTGCCCGTCGGCGGCTTGTCTGCCACCGCACGTCACCGGTGATCGTGGCGGGGTCACGCTTTGGGGTACGTCACCGTCAGGGAGCCGCTGTAGGTCCTGCCCTCCAGTGTGTAGTCAAAAGTGATCACCGTGCTGCCGGCAGTGCCGGGTGAGACCACGCGGATTGCGCCGGTGAAGGTGCGGCCGACGACGGTGCCGCCGCCGGACTGCACCCTCACGCTCTCGCGGATCATCACTGCACCGCTGTCGAGGAGGTCCTGCGGGATCGCGAAGAACGAGTAGGTGGCGTTGAGGTGCATCGACCCGGTGGACGCCACAGTGGGGCCGAGCGTCCCCGTCGGGCTGCATTCGCTGTCCGGCACCGCAGGGGTGAGCACGTGGGCGGCGACGTACTCCGTCTCGGATGATGCCGACACCACAACGCACACCCCGCTCCGCACGAGCACGGCACCAGCCCACGACGTCGGCGCAGTAGCCGGGGATACATCGGCCACAACGGCCTTCGGCCCCGCCGACACCGCCGTTGCGCCATACGTGATTGTCGTTCCTCCCCGTGCCTGCTCGGCGACGTGGGCCTTGACGCTCTCGACGGAGTCCCGCGCGAGCATTCCCCGCAACGCCTCCGAGGCCAGGGTGTCCATCATCTCTTTGGCAGCGGTGTCGGCGGCGAGATTGCGCTGACGCAGAAACACCGGAATGGCGATGGCGGCCAAGATTCCGAGAACGCTGATCACCACAAGCAACTCGATGAGGGTGAAACCCCCAACGGGCGCAGCCTCGCGCGGACTGCTGCTGGCCATGGCATCTCGATTCCACCGCCGTCGGGGGCAATCCGCCGACACCTCCCAGGCTACCGATAGACAACCCAGGTGCCGTTGGTGGGCGACCAGTAGATGGCACCGTGCTCGAAGTTCGAGATGCGCCACCCGGACGAGGGTGCGGCTTCTTCGCCGCTGATCGGCAGCCCGAGGGCCGATGCCTCGGCCCCCATCGCGACGTATCGCATCAGGATGGCGCCGCGGACCTCGTGCGCCCCCGTCGCACCCGACCAGTAGATCCGCCCGCCCCGGAAGCCGTTCCACCGCGACCCGGGCACCGCCCCGGGCCGTTCTCCCGTGGTGGGCAGGCCCATGATCGCCGCCTCCCCGCCCAGTTGGAGGTAACGCAACAGGATCGCCCCGTACACCTCCTGCGCCCCCGTCGCCGATGACCAGAAGATTCGCCCGCCTTGGAAGTTGCTGACCCGCGCCCCCTGCACGGCCGCCGCCCGCTCGCCGCTGGTGGGCAGCCGCAGCGGTGATGCCTCAGCACCGAGCACCGCGTAGCGCCACAGGATGGCGCCGTACACCTCCTGCGCCCCCGTGGCCAGCGACCAGTAGATGCGCCCGCCGGCGAAGCCGTTCCATCGCGAGCCGGCGAGTTTCCCGGCCAACTCCCCTGTGGTGGGCAGACCGAGTTGGCCGGATTCTGCACCCAGCGCCCGATAGCGGCCCCGGATCGCCCCGTACACCTCGTTGGCGTTCGTCGCCGCCGACCAGTAGATGGTGCCGCCTTGGAAGTTGCTGAGCCGCGAACCGGCCACCGCCCCGTTGACCTCCCCGCTGATCGGCTGTCCCAGCGGCGAGGCACCCCGACCCAAAGCGGTGTACCGCTGCAGGATCGCGCCATAGACGGGGTAGGCGCCGGTGGTCAGCGTCGACCAATACACAGGCCCGCGAGTCTTGCTGAAGTATCGCAGCGCATCCCACTGGCCAGGGTGCTCACCGCCGATGGTCCACAGTGCGATCCCCGCCGCACCCTCGGCCACCACGGCCCGCAGCCGGTCGAAGACGCTCTGCGGATCGGCCAACCAGGCCTCGCGGGCCACCGTGCAGGTCTTGCCCCCGGCCGAATATGTGCGCGAGTAGCGCACCTGCAATTCGTCCTTCACCGGGTCCCGCCGCACCACCGCACCGGCCAGCCCGGTCACCGCGAAGGTGTCCTTGGCCAGCACGGTTCGGGTGGTAGTACTGGTCCCGGTCGGGCAGCTCGCCGCCGACGTGGGCTGACCCTTGGCATCCTTGATGCCGATCACCCAGTCCCGGCCGTACTCCGGCACGCCCATGATGAGCTTGCTGCCCGGCACCATGGTGAGCATCGTGCGGGTCTCAGCCACAACGCTGTTCAACGGTGCGATGGCGCCGGGGGCGCCCACGGCATAGTCGTAGGACATCACCCGCACGCCGTCCAGCACCCGACCGAGGGTGGCGTGGTCGTACACCCAGTAGGGGCTGATCGGCACCGCTGCGGTGACCACCAGGCCGTTCTGGTGGAACCGGTCGGCGAGTTCGGTGACGAAGGCGGCCCAATTGGGTTTGGTGGTGGCCCAGCTGGCCCGTCCATCCGTCCAGGCGAACTTCTCGTAGTCCAAGTCGATTCCGTCGTAACCGCGCGTCTGCGCCAGCGCCAGCAGTTGCTCGACGTGGGCGGATCGGGTGGCGGGATCGGCCAGCACGCCGGCCATGTAGCCCCCGGCGGTGCCGTCCGTGACGGTGGCGATCACCTTCTTACCCTTGCTGCGCAGGGCGGCCAGGGCCGTCGCCGCGCTTTGACCCAGAGCGTGGTCCACGATGACCACCGAACCGGCCGTCGAGCCGGCGCGGGCATCATGCCAGAACGGACTCACGGTCGCGAACAGGTCCGCATTGGCGGTGTAAGACGACAGGCTCGTCGCGGTGCTCCAGTAGGGCATCCAGCCGTTGAGCAGCGGCGCCGGACCGGGGTCGGCCGCCACCGGACTCGCGGTGGCTACCAACGCCAGTGCCGAGGCCCCCACCATCGCCAGGCGCCGCACCTTGCGTGTGCGCATGAGCATCGCCCTCACCTCCAGCCGAGACGATCTCTGATTGCATCACCATCGTCTCACCCCGGACCTGCGGGCGGTGACGGCTGTGCGCGGATCGGACGACGGAGATGAGGGCGATCGGGCCCGTCAGTTGCCGGTGGCCTTCTTGATGCCGAACGAGTAGATCACCTCGATGATGCCCATGATGATCAGCCAGATGCCCATGATCAGCGCCAGCACCTCGAGGGACTGGAACGGGGCGGACAGCACGATGATGCCGGCGACGACGCCGAGGAGGCCGGCGATGATCAGCAGTGCGCGGCCGGACTGGCCCTTGTTCTGCAGACCGACGATGAACTGCCAGATGCCCCGGAACAAGAAGGAGAAGCCGACGAACAGGCTCAGGATGTAGACGCCGTTGGCGATGCCGCCGCGGAAGCACAGCACCCCCAACACGATGCTGATCACCCCGACGATCACCGCCAGCACTCGCTCGCCGGTGCCGAGTTCGGCGTTGAAGCCCTGCACCAACTGAACGATCCCGGAGACGATCAACCACACGCCGAAGATCACCGCGATCACGACGATCGTCTTGCCCGGCCAGAATAGGAACAGCAGCCCGAGCAGGACGCTCAAGATCCCGGTGACCAGCACGATCCACCAACTCTTGCCCACCGCGTGGAGCACGTCCCCTTCTGTGATGACGATCTGTTCCTCTTGCACGTTACTCATGGCGACCTCTCGCGTCGGGGCGCGGCCGCTGCCGCACGCTTGACCAAAACCTTACTGTTGTGCTGGGCCGGGCCCCCTCAGCGCCCGACGGCGCGCCGTCGGAGCACGTCAATCCGGGCCTGCAAAGTTTGCGCATCGGCCTGCGCCGCCGGCGGCCCACCCGTGGCCCGACGCGCCTCGCTGTGCGCGATGGCCGGCGTCACCCCACGTTGCCTGGCGTAGGCCCGGGCGCACGTGTTCAACTCCGCTCTCAGGGCTGCCAACTCCGCGGCCGCGGTGCGCGTTGACGGCGCTGGCCGCTCGGCGGCCTGGCCGGCGGCCCGCCTGCCCCGCAGCAACTCCGCCACCTGACCGGGTTCGAGCAGGCCGGGGATCCCGAGGAATTCCTCCTCGGCCGCGTCCGCCGGCACGACGTGACTCTCGAAGACGCCACCGTCGAAGACCACCCGATCCAGCGTCGCCTCGCTGGTGAGCGGCTGCACCCCTGGGCCCGGTTCGCTCTCACGCCGGGCGGCGGCTCTGGCCTCGGCCTCCTCGAGCCCGGTCCACTCGTCGACGGTGCCCGGGTCGTCGCGCCTACGCAGCACATGGTCGCGCTCACGCTCGAGTTCCGCGGCGTGCGAGAGCAGACGCGGCACGCTCGGCAGGAAGATGGAGGCGGTCTCGCCCGGCCGACGGGTCCGTACGAAGCGACCCACCGCCTGCGCGAAATACAGCGGGGTCGCCGCCGAGGTGGCGTAGACCCCCACCATCAACCTCGGCACGTCCACCCCCTCGCTGACCATCCGCACCGCCACCATCCACCGCTCCCGCGACGACGCGAAAGACGCGATCTTGGCACTTGCGCCGGGTTCGTCCGAGAGCACCAGCACGGCCTGCTGACCGGTGAGCTCGCGCAACCGCTTCGCGTACCCACGGGCCGCCGTCTGATCGCTGGCCAACACCAGCCCCCCGGCGTCCGGGATGTGGCGGCGGACCTCAGTCAGGCGCCGGTCGGCGTCCCGCAGCACCTGACCGATCCAGGCCCCCTGCGGGTCCAACGCGGTGCGCCACGCGGCGGCCGTCACTTCCCTGGGGAGGGCATCCGAAACGTCCGCGCTGACGATATCGCCGACACTGGTACGCCAGGTCATCTCACCGGAGTAGGCCAGGAAGATAACCGGCCGGACGGTGGCGTCCGAGAGCGCCTCGCCGTAGCCGTAGACGTAGTCGGCACGGCTGCGCAGCACCCCGTCGCCGCCGTCGTCGTAGGTGATGAACGGGATGGGGTTGATGTCGCTGCGAAACGGTGTGCCGGTGAGGCTGAGCCGCCGCTCGGCAGGGGCGAACGCCTCTCGCACCGCCTCGCCCCAACTCATCGAGTCCCCGGCGTGATGCACCTCGTCCAGAATCACCAACGTGCGCCGGGCCGTCGTCAGCGAACGCAACGCCCCGGTGACCGCCGCCACCCCTGCATACGTGACCACTGGCCCGTGTACGCCGATGGGCAGGCCGGTGCCCCGGCCGTAGTCCGGCGTGAGGTTGATGCCGACGGCATCCGCGGCGTGCGTCCACTGCGTCTTGAGGTGGTCGGTGGGCGTGACGACCACCACCCGGTCGACCACCCTGGAATCGAGCAGCCGACGGGCAAGCACAAGCGCGAAGGTGGTCTTGCCAGCACCCGGCGTCGCGACCGCGAGGAAGTCGCGCGGCGAGGTGTCGGCATAACGCGTGAGCGCCTGCGCCTGCCAGGCGCGCAGCGGCACCCGGTCAGTCGTCAGAATCACCGCCGCCGGGGCGCAGACCCTCGAAGATCGCCTTGCACTCCGGGCAGACGGGGAACTTGGAGGGGTCGCGCGAGGGCACCCATACCTTGCCGCACAGGGCGATCACGGGCTCGCCGGTGACAGCGCTCTCGACGATCTTGTCCTTGCGCACGAAATGCGCGAACCGTTCGTGGTCGCCCTCGTCGAGGCGGACGTCGGGGCGTTCCTCGGTCAGCGTGCCGCCCGAGAGGCCGGGGGTGTCCAGGGGGGTGGTCATGGCGGCAAGTCTAAGAGGCCGGCACGCGCAATTGGGCCAGACCCTCACTCGTGGCGAGCACCGTGAGCCAGTCCCGGGCCCGGGTGATGCCCACCGCGACGAGTTCGTTGTAGGGGCCGTGACTGGCTTCGTTGACATCGGTGAGAATCACCGCGGGCGCCTCCAGGCCCTTGAACGAGTGGATGGTCGAGTACCGCACCCGCCCGGCAGCGACAGGTCCGCCGCGGCGGTAGTCGACGAGCAGGGGCGCCAGCCAGGGGTCGTGGCAGAGGGCGGCGGCGGACTTCCGGTAGCGGCTGAGCACGACGATCTCAGCCAAATCGAATCCGGCGTCTCGGGCCTGTCGCACCGCGGCCACAAGTTCCTGCTCCTGCTCGGCCGCATCCTTGTAGCGGCGCACCTTGGGTGCGGTGCCATCGCTGGAGCGGCGGCACCGTCGGTAGCGACCAGCGCCACCGCCGAACGCGATGGCCTGATCGGCGATGGCTCGGGTGTTGCGACAGTTGGTGCGCATGGCGAAGGTGGTGGGCGATCCCAGCCGGCTCAGCGGCACCCGACGATCCCCCACCCCGGCATAGATCACCTGGTCGTCGAAGTCGCCGAACAGCAGGCAGCGCCCACCGGCCAGACTCCCCTGCACCAGCAGATCGATCACGTCAAGGTAGGCCGGCAGGCACAGGTCCTGCACTTCGTCCACGATCAGGTAGTCGGCCGGATCTTCTGCACCCTCGACCAGGGCCTCCCAGGCCGCGACCGGCAACGTCTGCTCCCAGAACTCCCGATCGGTGTCCGGACGGGGCGCCAACCCGGATGCTTCCAGCATGGTCGACGCGAGCGTGCGCACGATCAACCCGGGAACTTCCCGCGCGGCTCGGGCCAACTCGACGCTCAGTGCGTGGTTGAAGCACAGCAGCAGGCCGCGCCGTCCCGCCTGCGCTTCCTCACGGGCCGCGGCCAGCGCCAGGAACGTCTTGCCACAACCGGCGGGGCCGGTGACGAGCACGCGCGGATTGTCGAGCAACCCGTCGAACACTTCGAGCTGCTCGTCGAGCAACTGGACCAGTTCGGTGTCGCGGGCACGCCGGACGTCAGCTGGCGCCGGCTCGGCCAGTAGCGACGGGCGCAGGGCCGAGGCGATGGCCCGGGCTTGGGCGGCGTCGGGCCCGACGATGTCCGGCCACGTGTGACCGGCGGCGGCCCGGTGTGCCCGGCCGGCGGCGATCACCCGGGCGAGCGTGACCGCTGGCCCCTGGCTGAGGTCGGATTCGTCGAGCAATTGGAAGGCGGGCCATTCGATCGACGCGGGCAAGTCGCGGCGGGCGGGCACGTGGGTGAACCAGACACACGCCTCGATGTGAACGGCCGTCATGCCCAACGTGCGGCTGAGGTACTCGCTGATGGCGAACTTCGCCGCATCCGCCTGCTCGAACGGGCTGCGGGTGGTGGGCGCGGACCTGCCCAGCAGCCAGCGGCCCGCCCGATCCCGGGCGACGGACAGGTGCGATTTGACCTCGATCACCGCCATGCCGTGACCCGGCGCGATCACCACGAAGTCGGCCTCCCCTCGCTGCTGGCTGCGATGTTTGGCCAACCGCAGCGAGTGCAGGGCGATCCAGTCCTCTGTGTCGGGCGCTTCGGCGAGGGCCGTGAACAACAACC
>JAUPKO010000481.1 GCA_030837395.1 Actinomycetota bacterium
CATCCAGGTCGGATCTCCAGCGCCTTGCTACCCGACGACCGCACAAGCCGCTCCGACCGCCGCTGGCAATGCTCTCCTGGTTCGCAGTCGCAATCAGATCCGGCAAGGCCTACGCCTGCAGAATCTCCTCAGGCCTTCGCTGCGTAACGGATTCCGGATATTCTCCAACTAGGGCCTCCAGCATCACCCGCAGGTCGCCGTTGAAGCTCGCAGCGGCCATACGCAGGACCTCCTCAGCAAGAGCCCGTCCGGACACCAGAACAACCGGGTACTGATCGTCGATAACCTCGATCTGGGCCTGCCTTGAGAAGACACCGGTCGTCACGAAGACCCCCAGCCATCCACGCCTCAGGCGGGCCACCACGCGCGCGACCTGATCCGGACTGATTGACGAACCTGGGATCACGCACTTGGCTTGGCCCAAGACGACAAGGGGAGTGTTGGAACCCAAGCTCCCCACGTCCAGCCTGCCGACGAAGTCGACTCCGCCATCGCCACCGGCCCGCGTCAGCCATCCCGCGTGATACGTCGCCCCCGAACCCCGCAGTACTTCGCCGGCGACCCTCGCGGCAAGCAGTTCGAAAGAGTGCTTCCTACCGTCGAAGAACCGGTACACCTCATGAAGAGCCTGTTCTCCGGGGGTATTCGGCTCCGGCATTTGTTCGGCCTTCGACTTGACCTTGCTGGACAAGACTCGCCGGCGGATTAGGGGAATCGCGCTCCGACCCTCTTGCACCCACCGTTGCCAGGACTGCGGAGAGTATCGAAGCGCTTCCTCCGCCGTGACTTCCGCGTTGCGCCGGTCATCAATCCAACGCATGTCAATGTGGTCCCCGTCGTCCGCCGTGACTACGGCCAAGTCCAGAACGATGTTAGGAAAGCTCTCACCTGATTCTGCGTCTCGCTGCACCACATGCTCGAGGCGTTCGATGACGGCAACCCCGCAGAACTCGACATATCCCTTGAACCGGGTCGTGCCATCAACGACTTGAGGCACTGCTCGGAACAGCAGGAGGGGCGGTGCCAACACGCGCTCGGCTCGGCTCGTTCCCGAGTGAAGTGGCCATGCCTCCATAAGGGCGCGGTTGCCGACGGTCACGCCTGGAATGCCGAGTGTCCCAGGCTTGTGATCGCCAAAGTAGCGGACATGACCGTGATCCATGTCGAACTCATCGTGCCAGGGATTCGACTCATGCCCGGCTTTCCATGGACTCGAGCGAATCGCGATCACTGGTCGGCGCGAACCGTCAATGGCTTCGATCTCTTTAGCTCGGTTGATGCCGGACTCGAGCATTAGTTTTGCGAAGCCTGAGCCGTGGGGGCTGGTCAGGTAGTGGTAGTTCGGGTAGCCGTCGAGAGCAGGGATGGCGGTGTCTGCACCCTGGGCATACCTCAACGTTTCGCCCATATTCATCCAGCGGAAGTCGATCGTCACCATGAAGGTTGATCACGTCCTTCCACGCTCAGCCAGTATCGAGTCAGTGGTCGAGCCCGCCCTGACCAATCAAGCTACCAGGGGTTCTCGGCAACAGGACGGAGACGAGTCCACGTCAACAACTGCTGAATGGGGGACTCGTGCCTCGAAACGAGTTCGGGCAACCCCTTCGCGAGAGGCAGGCAGATCCAACATTCCTTCGCATCCTCCAGATTGCCTCGCCAGCGCGTCGACGCCATGGACCTACCGTCAGTGGTGCGCTGTAGGAACGCCTAATGACTTCACCTCCGACAAAGGTCCGACTACTCGACCGCCCTCCTGGCACCCCGCGGGCGTACAGAGGAATCCGGCCTCAAGCGCTAATCTCAGCCCTATGTCGAACCGGCTGACTGCGGTGCCCGCCATCGCTGAGGGACCCCCTCGTGCGGCGGAGTTCTTCGCCGGCGTCGGTCTCGCACGACTGGGGCTGGAGCGAGCAGGCTTTCGCGTGGTTTGGTCGAACGACATCGAAGCCGACAAGAAGGCCATGTACGTGGGCCACTTTGCGGACGAAGAGGGAACGCACCACTTCGAACTGGGGGACGTCGGCGAGGTGGCCGGCGACGACATGCCCGGCGGACTGAGTCTCGCGTGGGCATCGTCGCCTTGCACAGATCTATCGCTAGCCGGGTCACGGGCGGGGCTTTCGGGCGCGGAATCCGGATCTTTCTGGAACTTCACCCGCGTAATCGAGGAAATGGGTCCCCAACGCCCGCCCGTCATCACGCTGGAGAACGTGGTGGGGTTAGCAACGAGCCATGGAGGTGACGATTTAGCCGCGGCGATAGCCGAGATGAACCGCCTCGAATACTCCGTCGACGTTGTCACCATCGATGCTCGCCGATTCATTCCCCAGTCCCGTCCGCGACTCTTTCTCATCGGCTCGGTCGAAGTACCTACTCCGGATCCGCGTGCGGTGAGCGAACTTCGCCCCGACTGGCTCCAAGGTCCCTACAACGACACTTCACTAATCACTCACAGAGCGCTCCTCCCGGAACTCCCCCCTCCCCTCACATCCGGATTGGGCGAACTCGCCGAGAAGTTTCCAAGTGCGGACTCCCGCTGGTGGAACGCCGGGAGGACAGCCGACTTCCTCTCGTCATTGTCGGAAATTCAGGCTCAGCGACTTCGGATGCTCCGCTCAGGGCGGACAATCTCCTACCGCACTGCTTACCGTCGGACGCGCCACGGTGCCCCGGTCTGGGAGATACGCGCGGATGACGTCGCGGGTTGCCTCCGTACAGCCCGCGGCGGATCGTCCAAGCAGGCCATCGTCAAGGCCGGACGAGGTCAGGTGTCCGTCCGGTGGATGACGCCATTGGAGTACGCCCGGCTGATGGGTGCCGGCTACTACCGCCTCGATGGTGTTCGGGACAACCAAGCGCTATTCGGCTTCGGCGACGCTGTGGCGGTGCCTGCAGTGGAGTGGCTGGCGGAGAATTACCTCATGCCGTTGATCCGAGGCCACTTCGAATTCAGCAAGGGTCGGGGGGCGGCCAAGGGTGCCTGAGACGTCGCGTCGCCCATCGAGAAGTTCCCTTCCCGCGGATTCGGTTCGGACCTTTCGGCGGATGCTGGACGCCGCTCTCGCCGAGACCGATGATCAGGGTCGGAGATGGGCGGACGCCAAGTGGGGGTGCTACGCCTTCTATGACTATGACGGCGAACCCATCTACGTCGGTCAGACGAATGAGCAGCTCAGGACCAGGGTCAGGCGCCACCTCACAAACCAGCGGACCGATGCCGTTGCAATGCGGATCCTCGACGTTTTTGAGGTAGCCGAACTCGAACTTTGGCCACTGTGGCAGTTCCAAGAACCAGGGGCCTCGGCCGTAGAGGCGGCCGCGACTCTCAACTCGGTCGAGTACAGCGCCTACCTCAAGGCCATCTCGGCGAGCCGATTCAAGGCCATCCTCAATGAGAAGATCCCCCCGGTCTCGGTCATCGTTCCGCTTCCACCGTCACGGCGTTTCGCGCTGGTTGACGACGCGACGAGGGCGGAGCGAGGGCACCCAGACGTTCGCATCGCCCGCCGCGCCGACACCATCTCGAGGCTGGCAGCCGTCGCTCACGAACGGGGGGAGGTCTCCGATGGACTCAGGCGAGTTCTCGTAATCCAGGCGGCCCGGCTCACCTACCTTGCGGCCCAGAGGCTCAGCTACACCGAAGGCCGACCAGCACCCACGGCGTCTGCCATCGACCTATCCAGCCTCGTTGGCTCGGTCCTTGAGGAAACCACCGATTCCCCCTCGGAGGACTAGGCCGATTCGAAGGGCGGCACGGATGCGATGGGCCTCTCGCTAGCGGCTGCGGTGGTCGAGCAACTGATTGCAGCAAGTGCAGAACCTCGATCAGACAGGCCTGACCGACGAACGTCGTAGAATCGAAAGTCAGCGGAAGCCACGTGAAGTGCATGGAGCTTCGCCACAGCTGCTCCCCGGGTCGCTTCGCCGAGCCAACTCGACTCTCCCAAATCTGTCAGGCAGGTATGGCAAGGTCAGGTCCGACGTCGGGAGGTCCATGGGTTCGACAATCGCGTGGCTCGATACGTCCGCAGAGGAGCAGCGGCGCGTACGCGAGATGATCTCGCTCTTCTCAACCCACGAGAGTCGGGACGAGCTGGGTCTCGGCCAGATTCGCGATGTCTTCAGCGACACTCTCTTCCCGGGCACATCGGTTATCCAGACCCGCGCTCGCTACTTCCTCATCGTTCCCTGGGTGTTCACGTCCGCAGCGCGCCGGGGTCGATCCGGCACGGCGCTCTACGCCCATGCCAACGCGACAGAGCGTCGCCTCATTGACACATTCCTGAAGGCAGGAGTGACCGACGGGCTCATTGGCAAGCTCGCTGGTTCGACGGTAAGAATTCTCCCGTCCTCCATCTACTGGTCGGGGTTGCGGTCTTTCGGCATTCTGACGCACGATGCCAATCCTGAGAGACTGACGGGTAATGGGGCCCGCGACGCAGATAGCACCGATGAGCTCGCAGCCCGGGTCGTGGGCGACTGGGATCCGACCCTTCCGCCCATGCCCGAGGAGTTTCTCCAGAACGTCGCTGGCGGTCTCGATATCGGCGGGCTCGAGGCCCTCTGGCTACGCGATCGCATCCTCGCCGCGGCACCAGAGTCACTGCTCGCCTACCTGCTCACGGCACCGAACGCGCCAGATCCCGCCAGTGCAGCACCATGGCTCGACTCAGTGGCCTGGAGCGCCCCGCAAGAAGCCTTCACCATGATGCGCCACGCAGCGCTCTTCTCCCTGACCATGCATGGAGCAGCACTCCTGTACAACCTCCTCGTCGCAGAACGGTACGAAGCGGCAGACCATTCGCGCGTCTCGGCTCCGGTGACCACGTACCGGGAGACTCTGGATGAGTGGGCGAACCAGGTCGGCGACTACTCCCGAGAGTTGCACCAGTGGGACCGTGAGGCCTTTTGGCGCTATGTACTGGCCCGAAACAACCGGATCCAAACCCCTACGCGACTCTTCGTGGCGGCATGGACTGAGGCAGTGCTCAACGGCACCGCCCTCCGCAGTGCGGACGATCGCCACCTACGCGACCTCGTAGCCGAGCGTGAGCGACGCATCAAGCGAAGCCAGTCCCGCCTCGTGAACGACAAGCTCCTCGGCGCCTGGTCCGGCGAGTCCGGAGCCGGGCAACTGACCTTCCGGTGGCCACAGGTTCGACGCGTGGTGACTGACATTCACCAGGGATTGGCCAGCGGTGCTGCCTCCTGACGATCGCGTGGTCCTGCTCGACCAGCTCCGGCCACCCATGGGATACCGCCTCGACGCAGCGGTGGCGACCACCTTCACCCTCGACCTGGCCGCGGCGCTCGTCCCTCCCGTGGCCTTCGCCTCCTTCGAGATGCGCGGTACTCCCGACCCCGTCGCCGCGCTCGAGGCCGTCCGATCCTGCGCCGACAGGGTCGACATCTTCTGCCAGGCCGGCAACATCAGGATCCCCGCACAGGCGAGCGACCTCATGGCGTACCTCGAGCCGATGGTGCACGAGGTGCGACGGCCACGGCCGGGCTACCTGTTCCACCCCAAGGTGTGGTTCCTGCGGTACTCGTCTCCCGACCTCCCCGGCCAGTTCCGGCTGCTGTGCTCGACCCGCAACCTCACCAACGACCGCTCTTGGGATGCCGTGGTGCGCCTGGATGGCAGCAGATCCACGGGCCTGATGCCCGAAAACCGGCCCTTGTCCGACTTCCTCGCCCGACTGCCCGACCTGTGCGTGACCCCCCTAGACGACACTCGGCGAGGGCGCATCGCATCCCTCGCCTCCGACGCCCGCTACATCGAGTGGGAGCACCCCGACAACGTCCGGGAGATCCAATTTCACGCGCTCGGGCTCGGGCGGACCACTGCGCGGCCCGACTTCACGGGGTATCGCCACCTTGTCGTGTCTCCATTCTGTAACGACGACGGCCTTGCCACCGTGGCACCCTCCTGGGGTGACGTGTCCTTGGTGTCTCGTCCCGAGGCGATCGACCGGCTGGCACCAGAGAGCCTCGAGGGCGTGACCACCTACCGCCTCGACCCTCTCGCGGGCCTCGCGGATCCGGACGATGAGGCTGCCGCGGGAACCGGATCGGAGCTGCTTACGGGACTGCACGCCAAGATCGTCGTGGTGGAGCGCAACCGTGCCGCCCACGTCTTCATTGGCTCCGCCAACGCCACGTCGGCCGCCCACACCGGCAACGTTGAGTTCGTGGTCGAACTCACCGGCGGCGCGTCGAAGATCGGGGTTGACGCGTTCATGGCTGCGGACGCGCCATTCCGGCAACTGCTCGAGCCGTACGCCACGACCGGAGGCATGCCGCCCGACACGGCGGACGCGGAGTCCCGCGCACTGGAGAACCTCCTGCGCGACGTGGCAGTGCGGCAGTTCACCCTCACTGTCGACGGTGGGGACGGGGGCTATCTGCTGATGCTCGCGAGCACGACGCCGCTGGAGTTCCCAACCGCGATCACGCTCAGCGCTGAGCTCATGACACGCCCGGGACACTCAGAAACCCTGGTCACCGGGACGCGAGCGCTGGCGGCGTTCACCGACGTTCCTCTCGCCGACATCACGCCATTCGTCGCCGTCAGAGCGAGCACGGCATCGGGGCTGACTCGCGGGACCGTCCTCCGCGCCAGCCTGGTTAACGATCCGGCCGGGCGCCTCGACGAAATCCTCGCGCGCCAAGTTGATACGCCAGAGAAGTTCCTGCGCTTCCTTGCCCTGCTTCTTGGCCTCGCCGACCCCGCCTCACTTCTGCCGGCCGAGACGGGGCGCACCGGCGGCACGGCGTTCTTCGGGGGTGGGACGACCGGCATTCTCGAACTCATCCTGCGGGCACTTGCCGACCACCCGCAGGCACTGCATGACCTCGACCGACTGGTTGAGCGCCTGCAGGTAACCGCGGCCGGCACGGAGGTCCTGCCACAGGGATTCACCCCTCTCTGGGTAACGGTGATGTCCGCGCTCCAGCGGGCCGAGTCGGAGACTCCATGAACCGCCCGCCGCGATTCGACGCCGATCCGGTGATGGCCGGACTCACGACCTTTCAGCGCAACACGGTCGAGCACGTTGTGCGTCAGTTCTACGGTCCTGACCCGCACACCCGGTTTCTCGTGGCCGACGAGACCGGGTTGGGCAAGACGATGGTCGCCCGCGGTGTCATCGCACGCGCCATCGAGGAGCTCGAGAGCGTCGACACCGTCGATCGAATCGACATCGTGTACGTCTGCTCGAACACCGACATCGCCCATCAGAATCTGCAGAAGCTAGATGTCACCGGAGACCCCCATCACGGCATTGCCAGCCGCCTGACTCTGCTCGCCAAGCACAGCCGGCACCTCACCCCTCGGCACAGCCGGTTCAGCAAGCCCGTCAACCTGATCTCCTTCACGCCGGGTACCTCCTTCGAGAAGGGCTGGGCCACCGGCAAGTCCGAGGAGCGGGCCATGCTCTACCTGCTCCTGGAGGAGCCCCTCGATCTCAACGGTCGACGGGCGACGGCAGCCGCCCGTCTCCTCCAGGGCGGCGTGAACGAACTCGACACCTTCCGGCGCACCATCGACGTGCTGCGTGGCGAGGTTAACGACGAGGTCGACCCGACGGTGACTCGGGCGTTCCTGCGCGCGGCACGTCGCGAGGGCCTGCTGAGGAGGTTCGACGCGTTCATCGACGAGATGGGCCAGCGCCGGGCGCTACCGCCGGAACTGAAGGATCCTGTTCGTCTCCTCACGGGTGACATGCGGTCGGTGCTGGCCCGCGAGAGCGTGCAGCTGCTCGAGCCCGACCTGGTGATCCTCGATGAGTTCCAGCGCTTCCGTCATCTGCTCGACCCCATGACCGAAGCGGGGGAACTGGCCCATCACTTGTTCAACCACGATCAGGCCCGTGTTCTGCTGCTGTCCGCGACTCCCTACAAGCCCTTCACCTACGCGGAGGAGTCCGCTCAGGGGGAGGATCACTACACCAACTTCCTCGAGACGATCCGGTTCCTTGCCGGTCCCGAACGACTGGCCCTAGTGGCCCGCATCTCTGACGGCCTGGCGGCGTATCGCGAGGCGATCGTGACCGGACGCCCGGTCGCCACCGTGACCGGATCGCTGCGCCACAACCTGACACAGGTCATGACCCGGACCGAGCGCCCCAAGGCCCTCGGCAAGACGATGGCCCAGGAGATCGTGACCCCGGCGGACGACGTCTCCGAGCAGGACCTAGTGGGCTATGTAGCACTTCGCGCCGTGGCCCGTGAGGTCGACGGCTACGTGAGCACCGACTACTGGAAGTCGGCCCCCTACTTCGTCAACTTCATGGACGGGTACAAGGTAGCGAGCCAGGTGAGCGAAGCTCTGTCAGACCGCCGGACGCGTACCCGCATGCTGGAGCTGCTCGCGAGCACCCAGCACGTAAGTGCTGACGACCTGCTCGGCTTCCGTCCCATCGACCTAGGCAACTCGCGCCTGCGCCAACTGGCGCGCGAGACCGTGGCCGCGGGTTGGTGGCAGCTCCTCTGGGTACCACCGTCACTGCCCTACCTGGAGCCAGGCGGTCCCTATGCCGAGCAGTTCGCGGCAACGGTGACCAAGCGACTGGTCTTCTCCTCCTGGACCGCCACTCCGACGGCGGTAGCCGCCCTCCTGAGCTACGAGGCCGACCGACGAACCGCCGAGAGAACACGACTGACCGAAAACTCGCCCGCCGCTCGCAAGCCGCTTCGCAGCCGTCTCAACTACCGACTGGACCCGAGTGGCAAGCCACAGTCGATGACTACCCTCGCTCTTTTCTGGCCCATGCCCGGGCTCGCGACGCTCGCCGACCCGCTCCGCCACCGACGAGAGGCCAGTGGGTCCCTCTCGACCGGCGATCTGCAGGCGCGCGTAGCCGCTCACCTACAGGCGCTGGAGCAGGGGCGCCCAATGGTGCGTGGAACGGCAGGAGAGAGCTCCTACTGGGTGGAGGCGCTGGGTCGACCGGGGTCCATCCTTGAGGAGATCAGCCCTGAGGAGATGGCGGTCGCACTCTCCGGTCAGGTCGAGGCAGATGCGGACGACGAGGAGGCGGAGGATTCCGGCAACCTTCGACTGCACATCGACGCGGCGCTCGACGCACCACATCGCCGAGGCAGCGGACCCATCGCGACCGACCTCGCCGTCACTCTGGCCGACATTGCCGCGCACTCACCCGGCAACATCGCCTACCGATCGCTCGCACGCCTCACCACTGCTGACGACACCATCACCGATGCCGGCCTATGGAGGGCCGCTGCCGTGCTCTCCTCGACTCTGCGCTCGCTGTTCGCGCGACCTGACACCGTCATCCTGCTCGACAAGCTCACTGACGAGGACGCGTACTGGCGTGCCGTCCTCCGGTACTGCGCGTGGGGCAACCTCCAGGCCGTGATGGACGAATACCTGCACCACCTCGCGGCAGCCGAGGGTTCGGGTCGACTGGATGACGACCGGCTGATGACGCTCGCAGCGACGGCCGGCGCCGCCATCTCACTGCGGCCGGCCCGGTACACGGCGTTCGACGTCGACGACCCGGAGACTCCGCTCCCGCTCATGGGCCGCTTCGCACTTCGCTACGGAGGGCGAAAGCAGGACCAGGAGAGCCTCCGACAGCCACAGGTCCGGCAAGCCTTCAACAGCCCCTTTTGGCCCATGGTTCTCGCTACGACCAGTGTCGGGCAGGAAGGAATCGACTTCCATTGGTGGAGCCACTCACTGCTGCACTGGAACATTCCTGCCAACCCCGTTGACTTCGAGCAACGTGAGGGCCGCATCGATCGGTATGACGGTCACGCCGTGCGTCGAAACATCGCCCACCGACACGGCCCGGCCATCCTCGCCAGCCACCAAACCAATCCATGGGACGTCGCCTACCAGCTCGCCGCTGACGAGACAGAGCGACTCGGGGAGTTCGCGCCCCATTGGGTCTATCCCGGACCGGTCCGGATCGAGCGTCACGTCATGCCATTCACTCTGAGCTCCGACGAGACCCGCCTGGAGCAGATCAAGCGCGACGTGGCCCTCTACCGGCTCACGTTCGGACAGCCACGGCAGGAAGACATGCTCCAGCTCCTCAGCCAGCAGCTCGCCGGGGCAGACGCGGCTGACATCGACGCGCTGCGGCTGGACCTGAGCGCTCCGGACGCGTGACCCACTGATCCGATCGTCAGGTCAAGACGACTCCGGCACTACGGCCCCAGCCACGTCCTCCTGGCACAGGCATGTGAGATGGGGCAGTCACCACATAAGGGCCCGGTCGGTCGGCACCACACCCGGCCGATGTACCACGCGGCAACATCGATGAACCCCGGCCGATCAGGCTGTAGGCGGCGGGCGGCCGCCACCATGTCCCCCTGGTCGTCCCGATCGACGATCCCCGATCGCAGGAACACCCGACGCACCTGCACGTCGTATGCGATGTCTGTCTGCTCAAGGCCCGGGAGGTCCGCCCCGTACTTCGACAGGAGGATCTCCACGGCCATGGCGGCCTTCTTCTGCCCAATTCTCTTGAACTGACGCAGCCGGCGATCCACCTCAGCAACTGGCGTCCCATCCGCCCAAATGCGCCCGGCGTCGCCCCCGTACACGTCGCACACTCGCGAGGCCGCAAGGCAGACCGCCTCAGGGATCAACGCGACGTACCTGTGAAGTGCCGGCCTCCGAGCCACGGCCTCAGCGACCTCAGTCCACTGGCGTCTCAAGATCTCCGGGTTGAGGTGACCCAAACGGCGCTTCAACTCGAGCGGCGCTTCCCACGCTCGCTCCGCGACGATCCCTTCGTCGAAGATCACGGCAACCAGGAAGGCGAACGGATCGGTCGCGAGCAGGTGTCCCGCCTCACCCCGACCGCCGAGGGGCTCCGCATCCGAGCCATCCATGCCCGAGATCCTGAATGCCAAGAGCGCGGCAGCGACCTCCTGGGGAGACGTCTCATACGCGTCTGCCCCGCCTGTCGGGATCAGTGGCGCGTGCGTCTCGTCGGCGTCGTCTGACCTAGCGGACGCGTCGTACCATGCGAGTTGCTCGCCCTGCCGAAGTCCCTCGAGCGGAGTCCGAAGGCGGGCGCCACGCGACTCGAGGGGCTCGCGGATGGAGGAGACGTACGCCTCCCCAGCATGGATCTCGACGACCTTCCCACGCAGGTCTCCCACGAGGTGGGCCAATCGGGCCACGCACCACGAGCCCCACGCACGCCGGTATGCGGGATCCATATCCGGCAGATAGGTGTCGTAAGGCGAGATGACCTCATCAGGTGCGACCAGGCCAAATTCCGCCGACAGTACAAACCAGCGAGTAGCCGCTTCCTCGGCGTACACCCGCCGACGCAGGAACAGCGGTGAGACGTACAGTGAGCGCGCTTCGGCAGGCTCATCTCGTTTGGTCTTCACGCAGCCGACCAAGATAACGAGAGATCCGGCCTTGTCGGTGGTACGAACAGACGCAAGGCGTCGTTGGGCATCCGGAACCTCAAAGGCCTCCCTAACTGGTTCAGAAGCAGCACGACCGCCTGACGTTCGCAGGAACCTCACCTCATCGGGCAGGCATCTCGCGCGGGACACCTTGAAGCCGGCACGGAGCCAGTGCTTCGCGTACTGGGAGGAATTCGACCAGAAGGCCGGGTACTGCTTGGAACTCGGCAGAGGTCCGCGGCAGATGCGCTCAATGTCGCGATAGGTGAGCGACTGATCCTCGCCCTGCTCGATCAAGAACTCCGTCAGGAGTGCCCACTGCATGCGCGGGCGGAACTCATCGTCATTCACCATCGACCCCTCCTCTTCTCGACGCTAGTCCCAACTGACCGGTCGACAGACCAGATCCATGGGACTCCGGCGCGACCTCCCCTCTGTTCAGGAGTGAGTCTCACAGGCGATCAACGGACACGGCATCACTCTCCGCGTCGCCCCACGTGAACCCTCAGTCACTCTGAACCACGGACGCACCCGGAGGACAGCAGTCCCGTATCTGCGCCAAGTTGGTGTTTGCAGAGGCTCGACCACCTCCGCACGCTCTTCCGAGTGCTCAGCGACGTACCGTTCGGACGGGAGGGAACGACACCAATGGCGCATGACGAGCACTACGTGTACCTGTATCGCACAAAGACCGGCACCCCCAAATATGTGGGCTATGGGCGAGATGGCGAGCGCCCGCTCGAGCATCCGGGTGCCAGCCACAATGACAAGTTCCGTGCCTTCCTGGACGGGTCCGACTACAGCATCGAGATCGCTGGGCCATTCCGCGACCGAGAAGAGGGGTTGAACGTCGAGTCCGTCCTGATTTCGGCCCTAGCCCCGGAGTTCAACATTGCTCCAGGCAACAGCAAGCGCTTCCGCCCCCTGGGCGTCCCCGACGCCTACGCCCAGCGCCCGAGCCTGCCCCCTCTCAGTTTGTCCGACATTGGTCGGAAGACGGGCGGCGCATTGATCGTGTACTTGGCGGCCGGTGACTTCCTGTCCGACGGCCGTAGGAAGTTCAGCATGGCAAACCCTCTTGACGATGACGTGTTGTCCAACATTCGCGGTCGGTGGGACGTCGAGCGCCATCGGGACGAGTGGCTGGCCGATCTAGAGTCGAGCCCTCAGGTGCTGGTTGGCGTTCACGGACCGAAAGTTCAGCACCGCTTCATCGTCGGGGCCACGCCCATTGACTCCAAACGGTGGTTTGAGGAGGAACTACGGGCTCCGGACATTCGTCGACGCTGGTTCATTCCTCTGCTCGACCCGCTCGAGCTGGATGCGTGCCACCTACGAGGCCGTCGGATATCCGGTGCAAGCTTCGGCCAATTCAGTTGGATGTTGCACAAGTGGATCGATGGCGATGGCGTCGTTCGACACCCTGTCTCGCGCGATCTGGCCGTCGATTCCTGACATGTGCACGCTCTGTGGATGCCGCTCCATTTCTGCCCCATCTTCTGCCCGAACTCAGTGCCTCTGGGTGTTTCTCAGTGAGTCTGCATGCCCCAAACGTCGTTGAATACCAACAACTATGGAGGGCGCTCTTAGAGGATCAGGGTCTGAAAATCGGAAGGTCGGCGGTTCGCCACCGCCCCTGGCCACAAACCCGGAACCGTTGTACGCCAAAGAATATGGCCGGCATTGGAGTGTCACCGGTCTGATTCCGCGTCCTTTC
>JAUPKO010000482.1 GCA_030837395.1 Actinomycetota bacterium
GGCCCCGCAGTAGCCACTGGTCGCACACTCCACAACCAGGCCCACGTCTGCGGCCACCTCTGGCACGCTGGGCACCACGTCCCGTCGGGCCAACACGTCCCGTCCATAACGATCGCCCACGGGCCCAACCGTGCCACACATTCGGCGCGGGACACAGCAACGCGACGGCGACGGACGAGCCTGCCCGAAGGCGGGGGCGGCCCCCGCCTGCGTAAAGGCAAAAGGCGCACCCCGCACAACCCCACGGAGAAGCGCCCCAGCAGGCGG
The DNA here is from genome assembly GCA_030837395.1 of Actinomycetota bacterium. Classification (GTDB taxonomy): domain Bacteria; phylum Actinomycetota; class Actinomycetes; order S36-B12; family UBA10799; genus JACJWR01. The sequence goes on from JAUPKO010000482.1 coordinate 268, forward strand.
GGGCCACCCCCACCGAAGGGCGGGCGCCCCAGCGGGCGCGGTTCGCCCCAGGGGGCGCCCCGGCTAGACGACGACCGAGCGATCCCGCCCGGCGGACTTCGCGCTGTACAGCGCCTGGTCAGCCAAGTCGATGAGCGCCTCGGGGTTCTCGGCTGCGGAGTTGGGCAACGAGGCGGCACCAATACTGATGGTCACGTGGATCTGCCGGCCGGCATCGGCGGTGACGGTCTCGGCCACGGCGTGCCGGATGGCCTCGGCCATCATCAGCACGTCGGCCCGGTTGGCACCCGGCAGGGCGGCGACAAACTCTTCGCCGCCGTAGCGGGTCAAGATGTCGCCCTCGCGCAGAGTGTGACGCGCGGCCGTCACGACACTCTGCAGGACGCGGTCCCCGACGAGGTGGCCGTAGGTGTCGTTGACTGCCTTGAAGTGGTCGATGTCGAGCATGAGGACACCGAGCGGGTCGCCCGAGCGCACCGACCGCTTGAACTCCTCGTGCAGTCGTTGCAGCCCGAACCGTCGGTTGTAGATGCCAGTGAGAGGATCCAGGGCGGCGACCCGTTGCAGTCGCTCATGGTTGAGGGAGTTGTTAAGGGCGACGGCCAACCCTGGCAGGGCCGAGTCGAGCACTGCGAGATCCTCGCGGGTGGAGGGGTGCACCGCGGCCACGACGAGCACCCCGAGCACCAGCACCCCATGCCGGACAGGGAGCATCCGGACCTCGCGCGGTCGGATGTCCACCAGCCCGCCGCTGATCTCCACCCCCTCAGGCACGTCGATGATGGTGGCCCGCTCGGTGCGCAGCACCGTGCTCACAGCTTCGGCCTCGACCAGCGCCTCCGCGTTCCGGATGCCGTAGGAGCCAGCCACGGCGACTCTGCCGCCGTCGACGACCAGTAGCGCGGCGGCCTCATACCCGGTGCGCGAGGCGAGTTCCCGGATGGTGGCATCGGCCAAGCCGTTGAGCTCGAGGTTCGAGGCCAGGGCCTCGGACATGGCGGTCATGCCCTCGGCCAACTGATTGCTCATGGCCAGACTCTCGACCAGCCGGTTGAAAGAGGAAGCCGCCTCGCCGAATTCATCCTCGGAATCCACGGCAACCATGCAGTCTCGGGGGTTGCAGGAGGACCAGTCATTGCTATAAGCGGCGGCCTGGAGGGACTCCTCGACGTGTTGCATGCTGGCGGCAAGCAGCCGCAGGCGCGAGCCCACGACCTTGGCGGTCAATAGGTAGTTGACGGTCGCGACCAGCAGGCCCGCGATGATTGTGGCCGCGAAGAACAACGGTGTCAGGGAGGTGCTGGCCGGCACCCCGAGGGGGATCAGTGCGAACGGGAACACGAGGCCGATCAGGATGCCGAACATGAGCATCCACAGGCGCAGATCGTGCATGGCCGAGCGCGTGAGGCGGGGCAGGCTCCAGGCCTGCGTTTCCGCCGGGGGTACACGGGGGCTCACCTGGGCAGTATGACGCCAATCGCACGGCGTTGTGCCACCGCCCGAGGGCGTGCGCCCTCGGGGCCGCGTGGGAGCGATGCCCGGGGGCGGTGGATGTGGCGCGGATCACAGAAATCCACAAGCGATCTGCCCGGAAGATGGAATGCCCGAGGGCTAGGTAGAGTTGCACTCACAGACCCTGCGTCGAGGCGACTCAACCTTGTATAGTCCATCCGGTTGGCCGCCGCGGCGTCACGATCTCAGGCAACTACTCACCATCAGCAGGTGCTGCCAAGGGCAGCACCTCACACAGGAGGAACCAACACATGGCACGAGCAGTCGGTATCGACCTCGGAACCACCAACTCCGTCGTGGCCGTCCTCGAAGGCGGCGACCCGACGGTCATCCCCAACGCGGAGGGTGCCCGCACCACTCCGTCCATCGTGGCCTTCGCCAAGAACGGCGAGGTCCTCGTCGGCGAAGTCGCCAAGCGGCAGGCCGTCACCAACGTCGATCGCACCATCCGCTCCGTGAAGCGCTACATCGGCAGCGACTGGAACGTCGACATCGACGGCAAGAAGTACACCCCGCAGGAGATCAGCGCCCGCATCCTCGGCAAGCTCAAGGCTGACGCGGAGTCCTACCTCGGCGACAAGGTGACCGACGCGGTCATCACCGTTCCCGCCTACTTCAACGACGCGCAGCGGCAGGCCACCAAGGAGGCCGGTGAGATCGCGGGCCTCAACGTCCTGCGCATCATCAACGAGCCCACCGCGGCGGCGCTCGCCTACGGCCTGGACCGTGGCGACAAGGAGGAGACGATCCTCGTGTTCGACCTCGGTGGCGGCACGTTCGACGTGTCCCTGCTCGAGATCGGCGGCGGCGTGGTCGAGGTCAAGGCGACCAGCGGCGACAACCACCTCGGTGGCGACGACTGGGACCAGCGCGTCGTCGACACCCTGGTCAAGCAGTTCAAGAACGCCCACGGGGTGGACCTGAGCAAGGACAAGATGGCCATGCAGCGGCTGCGTGAGGCCGCCGAGAAGGCCAAGATCGAGTTGTCCTCGTCCGCTGCCACTACGATTAACCTGCCCTACATCACGGCCAGCGCCGAGGGCCCGCTGCACCTGGACCACGACATCTCGCGGGCGCAGTTCGAGCAGCTCACCGCAGACTTGCTCGACCGCACCAAGGCGCCGTTCCATTCTGTGATCAAGGAC